>JBDTVG010000243.1:0-11878 GCA_040007395.1 Chloroflexota bacterium | reverse complement strand
AAATATCCCTTTTTACGAAGCACGGTTTTTGAATCGTAAAGGGCAACAATATGAGTGTCACAACCCGTCCGCGTGTCATCATTGTGGGCGCGGGTTTTGGTGGGCTGTATGCCGCTAAAACACTTGCCGGAAAACCAATCGACGTATTGCTGATTGACCGCAATAACTATCACACTTTTTTGCCGCTGTTGTATCAGGTGGCGACTTCGGGGCTGGAACCAGAGGAAGTCGCTGCACCTGTGCGGAGTATTGTTCGCAGCGCCCCGAACGTCAATTTTCAGCTTGGCGAAGTTACGTCAATCGACGGTGAAAAACAACTGGTTCACATCGTTTCCGATGGACAGGATCAAGTAAAACCTTACGATTATCTGATCCTTTCACCGGGCAGCATCACCAGCTATTTTGGCCTTGCCGATGTGCAGCGGCATTCGTTTAGTCTCAAGTCGCTGTCTGAGGCGGTAGTGCTGCGTAACCATGCTTTGACCATGTTTGAGCGTGCCGCCAGCGAACCTGATCCCAACGTTCAGACCGAATTGATGACGGTGGTCGTAGTCGGTGGTGGCCCCACCGGACTAGAGACTTCTGGCGCGCTGAGCGAATTGTTCCGAAAAGTGCTGCGGAAGGACTATCCACGTCTCGATCTGGACAAGGCGCGGGTCATTCTCGTTGAGGCCACAGATCGACTCCTAACAGCATTCCCAGAATCGCTCCAGCGCAGCGCCCTTGACCAGTTGCAAGCGTTAGGAGTCGAAGTGCTGCTGAACAAAACGGTTGCACAGGCTACCGATAAAATGGTGGTCTTTAAGGATGGCAGCACGATCCACACCCAAACGATTGTCTGGGCGGCGGGTGTGCAAGCGGCTGAGATCGACGGCCTGAAGGTTGAACTGCAACGCGGGCGACGAATGCCGACCCTGCCGACTTTGCAACTGACCGAAAACCCATGTGTATTTGTCATTGGCGATGCCAATTTTCTGCAAGACGAAACCGGACATGCCTATCCGCAGCTAGCCCCTGTTGCCATGCAAATGGGAACACTCGCTGCTAAAAATATTTTGGCGATGGTCGAGAGCCAACCATTGGCTGAGTTTCGCTATAGTGATCGTGGGATTATGGCGACGATTGGACGCAGCCGAGCGGTAGCATGGGTCTTCAATAAGGTGAAATTGAGTGGGTATCTGGCGTGGGTTGCGTGGCTAGTGCTGCACATCTTGTATCTAATAGGCTTTCGCAACCGTCTCAATGTGCTGGTCAACTGGACGTATAACTACTGGACATGGGATCGCGGCGTTAGGATTATTCTGGATCGCTAGCGGTGTTGGGCTTCCTCAGCGATTTTGGCCGGTTCGTCGCTGAGGGCTAGCTGAAAGCCAAAGCTGCTGCCCTCGCCATACGTGCTGGCAAACTGCATCTGCCCATGATGGCGCTCAATAACGTTTTTGACCAGATGCAGCCCAAGCCCAGTGCCATCGATATTGCTGGTTTCTTCCGTCTTGGCACGAAAGAAAGGCTGGAACAGTTGTTTTTGCAGGTAGTCTGGAATGCCATAACCTGTATCTTTAACTTCCAGTTGGGCGATGCCATCGTGCATTTCAAGACGTAAGTCGATAGTCCCCCCTTGTGGCGTATATTTGATGGCATTGTTGACCAGATTGGTGATAGCTTCATATAACTGACCTGAGTCGGCTTGGACATGGACAGGCTGGTCAGTGACGGTATAGGTAAATGCTTGCTGTTTTTGTTGTGCCTGCGTTTTGTTTTCCAGAAATACAGCTTCGCACAGCACCCGTAAATCTGTCGTTAGTAGGGCTGAATTGTCGGAAGCCTGAATTCTTTCCACCGAGAGAACGTCTTCAACAATTTTTTTCATGCGGTGGGCGGCTTCGACAATGCTATCTAGGTAAGTTCTAGAGTCCTCGGTAAGCGGTTGGCTGGTATTCAAAAGATAGCCGTAGCCTAGAATTTGGGTTAACGGCGCACGCAGATCGTGCGAGGCCATCCGTAACATATCCGTTTTTAGATGCTCCAATGCACTGACCTGATCATACAGATGTTGCAATTGCTTGTTGCTGGCGGTTAGTTCGTTGGTTAGCTTCTGCAATTGTTCTTCGGCGCGTTTGCGCTCAGTGATGTCCCGGCTTATCCCGACTAACCCGTTAATGGTTCCTGATCCATCGTATAAAGGCACTTTGGTAGTCAGTACCTTTTTGGGATTGCCGCTGTCGTCTACAGTGTCGCGTTCCAGATTAATCGCAGGCACACCTGTCTGCATCACTGTCAAATCATCGGCATGGAACTGTGTCGCTAGTTCGGGCGGGAAGAAGTCAAAAGCCGTTTTTCCAACCAATTTATCTACTGTTGTCTGTACCGATCTGGCATGGGCCAGATTGCTGACAAGAAACCGCCCTTCGGTATCTTTGATGAAGATATAATCCGGTAAATTGTCGATGAGCGTGCGTAGTTGATTGCGCTCTTGTAATACATTTTGCTCCGCCTTCCGTGTCGCGATGAGACGGTGCAACCGGTGTTTTAGCACAGGCCAACGAATCGGCTTGGTGATGTAATCATCGGCTCCGGCTTCAAATGCTTGGGTAATGTAATCCTCAGCATCAACAGCAGTTACCATAATGACCAGCGATCTTGGCTCACTTTCGACAGCCCGTAACTGTTGACACACTTCGATTCCGTTCAGCCCCGGCATCAATCCGTCTAACAGGATGACGCTGGGATGTAACTGCGTAGCTTTTTCGAGCGCTTCGATACCATCTTTGGCTTGTTCGACACAATACCCTGCCGACTGCAACAAGCGGTTGAGTAGGGTGCGTAAGACCATATCGTCTTCTGCAATCAGAATGACCTCAGGCGATTGATGGGAAACGGTGCTGCTCATACCCATGACCTTTTCAGGCACCACATTCTTCTTAAACAAGAAACCGGACGCATAGCCCGGTTTTTTGCGAAGGATGGATGCGTAAGCTTCGTGTAGTTTACAGCATACTCCTAATGAGTTGTGTTTTGTATGGTTGCTATCTCTCAAATACGTCACGAAGTCGCATGGCAGCTTGCTAGGGACATAAATTTTGCGTGAATGTTATGCGTTAGGAATAGCTATTAATCACAACCTGTCGAGATCGTCGCCAGTATCACTCATGTCAGTATCCATGTCGTCCTCGTCGGAGTCAGCTTCGAACATCGTCTGGAAGGTCATCCAGACCAAGGTGATTTGTTCATCAGGCATGGCATCGATCAGTTCATGCAAACGGGTACGTGCGTCGTCAGGGTCAATCATTATATAGTGCGGTCTCCCTTCACGTTTAAGGAACGTACCGCGGCTCCTTTCGCCTATGCAAACATAGTGCTTGATTATAGCGAAAATTGACAATCAAAAAGGGCCGGGATAACTCCCGACCCTTTTTGTTGTGAGACTGCTGCGAACCGTTACTCGTTGTTGTTCTTGGTTGGCGGCGGCGGCGGCAGAATATCCGTCGGGGTCCTTGTCGGGGTCGCTGTTGGCACGACTACCGTTTTCGACGGCGTGAGTGTCAAGGATGGTGTACGTGTCGGCGTTTTCGACGGCGTACTCGACGGTGTTAGCGTACTCGACGGAAGCGGTGTCTGGGATGGAGTCCGCGTTTTCGACGGTGTCGAGGACTGAGTTAAGGTCAGTGTCTTGCTCGGTGTCAGTGTCTTCGATGCCGTCTGCGTAATCGATGGCGTTATGGTAAGTGTCGGTGAGAGCGTGCGGCTCGGCGTGAGTGTCGTTGTCGGAGCGTTGCACGCCTGAATCCAAGGAGCCGTGTAGGCTGGGCCGATAATATTTATCGTAGAGGTAGAGATTGCATTCAGCCCAGTACCCGTCGCTGCCGGTCCAGTCCAGCCTACTTTGAGGTGGTCATTGCCATTGCCTTCCTTCATGCGACCTTCAATGTAGTATTGGTTGTTAGCGTACATGTAGATCGCTCTTGACTTCTGATTGACCTTTTCTTGTTGACTATTGGTGCCATTGTTGTTACTAGCAAAGCTGCCTGTGTAGGTCGTCACAAAAGCTTCCTGCACGGCATTAGTAGGCGCACTATCTGTGCTGATCAACAGTGTACCTTCATCGTCCGTGTCGATGTAGAAAATGTAGTTGCCCGTTATGGGCGGGACGACGTAGCCCTTCACGACAGTTCCGTAGTTATCGTCAATGTCTATGGGGGTAGTGAAGCCATTATACAAGAAGTCGCAGTAGGTCGGACTGTTTGGATAGCCCGGTGCCCCATATAGAGAAGTAAGTTTAGTCCCGTTGACATTATCCCAGACCATATGCAGCAGACTACCCGTCGTGACACGTGTGGGCGTTATACTCGGTGTTGTCGTCAGGCTCGGTGTCAACGTCTGCGATGGTGTCAAGGTCTGCGATGGCGTTGACGAGGGCGTTACCGAACTCGATGGTGTAAACGATGGCGTAAACGACGGGGACGGTGTAAACGATGGTGTCGCTGTGTTAGTGCTTGTGGGGGAAGGGGGTGGTGGTAGCGTTGGGTAAGCACCGCTGCCAGCACTCAGATTGATGACGCGGGCAGTACGGAACGACTCGTTGATGGCACGGCGACGGGCCTGCAACTGGATGAAGTTCGGGTTGCTCCCGCCGATGCGTGTCAGACCCAGCGGTGTGATCAACGGGTGGTTGAAATAGACGACGATGTCGACGAAGTCACCGGGGCCGCCTGCATCATACTGGTCGCTGTTATACAGCTTTTGAACTGTAGTATTCGGTGCGGTGCCACCGTTACCGCCTTCTTGGACCTGACAGCGAGCAAATGCCTGATGGCCCGCGATTTGCTGCCCTGAGTTTGGGTGGCCGGTGGCCGGATCTAGCGGACCGACGAAACTTTCAAAGTAGCGCTTGATAACGCTATTATCTGTGAGGCTCGCTTTTTCGCCAATAATGGAAGGGCGTGAACTGCAAATGAACACGTGGAACCAGCCCCGCATTTTCTCGGCTTTGCCCAGAATTGTCTTATCTTGCTGACCCGGATTCTGACCTGCGGGGGGAACTGTACCAGAACTGCTAGCCCACACCAACTGAGCACCGATACCCGTTCCCGGAATATCCATCTGCCCATCCGCGGCAGTGCTCAGACCCAACCCGGCGGCCCCTTGCAAGGCGGCCTGATTGATAGCGACGAGGCGCAAAACGTCGGCACGTAAGAACTGATGATCTTCCGAGCTGGCATCACAGTCGATGCCCCAGTGCTGGTGGAAGAACCACTGCGAGTCGTAGCTTGCCGACCCGCCAGATAAAGGGATGCCTGTATAGTCAAAATTTCCCGCTGACGCTGGAAAACTCGCCGGGGGATTGGCAGGATACGGGCAGGGGATACCTTGGGTTCCGGCGGCAGGTGAGGCCACGGGGAGGGGGCTGCCCCATGGCTGATTCAGATCGGAAAAAGTGGCCTTGTCATATTGACCCGTGACAGCGTAGCGGGCTGCCTGACGCGCCGAATTCTGAACCGTAATCCAGGCCTGAAAAATGCGCCCGAATTCGATGATCCCGAACAGCAGCACCAGGAGAATTGGGAGCGTCAAGGCAAACTCAACCATTGTCTGACCGCGACGGCGGCGAGATCGGGGTTTGAGTGCTTTGGCACGCTCTAGCGAATGATCTGTAGTGTTCATATTCCCTCCCTTTTTTCTCCTGCCCTGCTGTATTAACGGGACAGGCGAGTGAACAATCGGCTGGCAATTTCGACGAAAGCTTGGTTAACGCCACTAGCGTTTTCAGCGTAGAAGTACTGTCCACATGGTGTGGTTGCCATCTCATAATAACCCGGCGTGAGAGGAGTAGGACCAGCGGGTGCTATACGCTGATTAGGCCCACCGCAGTTGTTGCCACTCGCGTCGCAGCCAAAGTTGAAGTAGTCATACTTGGCACAAGGATCAGCAAATATATCGTAGCCATAGGTCGAGGTCCACCACGAGTCAGTTGCCGAGTGATTGGGCGGCAGCCAATCCTGCGTAAGAGCGCCCGCGGCATTATGACCACCAGTAACATCGCGGTGCCAAAGGTTTGCGGCAGCACCGGGGGCAGGTACGACCACCGCAGGTTCAGTCCAATCCGCGCCGACGACAGACGCGGGTGCGCCCTCATAGCCACCTGATGGCGCAGGTTGTAGCGCTCCAACGGTGTTGTTATACTTGCTTGGATCGAGCAGTTGAGCAGCGCCGTCGCGGGCTTCGCGATACCAACGCTGAAGCGGGTTATCGATTTTGCCGTTATCGCCTGCATCGGCGATATAGCGCATGAACTTGACCCCCAGAATATTCTGGTTGAGCGCTTTTTTGCTCGGATTGAAGAAGATTGAGTACATCGAGATGAAGTTGCCTTTTTGGGTAGCGGTGTACTGCGCTAGCGCGGCAAAGTCAACGCGATCTCGTGCATAGTCGGCAGCGTCATAGCGTTCATCGCATGAGTAGATCGCTGGTGCGTTAACCCGTAGGGCGTTAACGGCACCGAATTGATCCTGACAAAAGTGCCGGGAGTCAGGGTCGTTGTTGGCACACGGTGTCGTTTGCGAACCCGCACTCTTCAGCCAACTACTGGTCGTGCCTGTCCACCAAGGTGGCTGTGGCTGACGCTGGTAAGCATTGGCTGGCGTGAATGTGGTCCCTGCTCCGCTCGGGTCCAAGGCAATCGTCCAAGTCGGGCAGAAGCCAAAGCTCATTTGGGCTTGGTCGTTGAGTTGTCTATTACGCGAATCGTGGGCCATACTACCATATGGTTTCGGACCCTCACCAGCCGGTACGTTAGCATGATACAGTGGATCATTGTATTTCCAGCCCCAGCCATAGGGAGAATCCGCGCAATATTCGGGCTTTGTGCCGAAGACTGCTTTAGTTTTGTCCACACAATAATCGTTAAGCACCGGCGCAGGATCTGGTCCGGCACCCAGCGTATCTTGTGCAACGAGCCAATCACGGTTTTCGCCATTGATACCGCCATCAAGCATAGGCGGGGTACGGTTAGGAAAGCCATCGCTCAGGACGACCATAACCCACACTGCTTCGCGGCGTATCCAGTTGGGGTCAACAATAGCATTCATGCCCAGTACAATGCCGCCGCCCGTATTGGTATCGACACACTGGACACGAGTCCAGTAGTTATTGGTGACATTATCTGAATTCTTATAATTGTCATCTGGATAGTAGCGTTGATCAGTGACGGCCTGATTCAGCCAGTCTTTGTTCGTAATCCCGTTGCCCCAAGAGTGGCATTCATCGCGGTTGTTACTGGGGGCAATTTCCACACCGACCTGCATATTCAAGGTACGGACGGCAGTGTCCTTATCGCTGATGATGGGCAGAGTTTCACCGAGGTTGGGTTGACCGGGCGAAAAGGCATTAAGAGCGATGTCCCATGTTGGGTAGGGTTTGATGGCAGTGGCTTCGGAGTTGAAAGTGACCAGCACGATCCGATCACCGCGCACGAAGTCCAGCCGCTTGATAAACCGCCGCGCCGCGTCACGCACATCCTTGAACGGTTTGCAGATTAAGTCGCTGTAATTGCGATCCCCGGTCATGGCCTTGAAGGCTCCGTTGACGTTAGCGTTATTCTGAGTACCGTCAGCGTTCAAGACCTCGCCGCCAGCAATGACTTTGGCTGCGTTGTTATTACCCGGCGCTCCGTTGAGCTTGTACCCTTGCGTCATAATGACCGATTCGGTGTAGGATGGATCATCGGTAACATACCAATCGGACTGTGGGTTGTAGCCCGTTCCGTTCACATAGTTGAAGGTAGCGGTAGCAACGCCGCCGATGTACTGGTCGGCCTGTACCGAGGGGTCGTTGCAGCAGCCTGCCCAGTTATAGTTCGCTTTTTCGAATTCAGTACCGATCTGGATACGGGGTGTATACCAACATTCGTAGCGAATGGTATTTGTTTTACCGGCGGGGGCAGGAGCGGTATCGAAGGCATTGCCATTAAGTGGTCCTGGAACCGCCGCCACGCTCGTTATACGTCCCTGTGGAAAGTTTGCCAAGCTCAACCCCCACGGCGTAGCCAACCCGCCTTGCGCTTGGGCTGTCGTGGTGGGAGATGCGTTCGTCAAAGGCGCAAAATTTGCCAGTGCATAGGCGTTATTGCAGTCGCTTCCACTGTAGATGGTGTTGGGATAACAAACCGTTGATGTGTAGTTATCTTTCTCATACTGGTTTGTGTCCGAGGTCTCCGAGAGCGAAGTATCCAGCAGCAAGGCCACATCGAGTACAGCGGTTTGCGAGATCGAGCTGCTGACGAGAGTCACCGTGCGGAAGCCTAGCACCGAGAGGAACGTCGTTGGCGAGTTTATCTGTGCCGAAACACGCACCAGCTTCGATGGGGTTGCCGTACATAGTTCACTGTTGGCGGCTACTAAGTCATCATGGGCGGCTTTACGATCCTTGCCCGTGCCGGCTGGCGTTTGCATGTAATCATACATTTCAGTTTCGCACGTCTCGACCTTCACGGTGTTCGGGTCAAGGCCATGCACCTGAATGAACTGTTTGGCAACGGCGGTCAGGGTAAGGTAGTCGGCGTTCTCACGCACCTGTCCAGCAGCGGCAATTGAGGCCGCGTCCACCGCTCGACGCAAGGTACTAAAGCGCACAAATAACAGCGCTACGTCTGTTGTAATGCCGACGAATGCGATCAACGCAATGAAGGCAAAGGCAATGATAACTAATGATTGTCCGCTGCGGCTGCGTTTAGTCAATTGTCCAGTTATTAGCCCGGCGAACTGCTTTACTGAGTGTGTCATATCCAACCTTTCGGTTACACCCTTGTCATTCAACTACATTTTACGATAGAGACTTGTCTAAACTCACGGTAGAGGCGTTGGTGTGGCTTCCGCCGCAGATACCGGGAACCAACCCCAAACGTGCAGTACAGGATCGTTAGCTTTGCTTCCAGTGAAGCCCTGAAACAGCGGCCCAAAGAACAACGGATGGTGCTGCCAGAAAATCTCGACGATAACCAATCCGCCATTGGGTATTTTTGGGTTAATCGTAGTATCGTTCAGGTTTAGCCTTTCTTCGATATCCTGAACACGGAAGGCCGAGCCAAAGCACTTATCGGCAGGATTTAGATCTGGACTAGCGCCTACTAGATTTTTGTGATGACCACTAAAGACAAACCCACGTACTCCCTGATTGTCACCGGGACCTGCTCCGTCAGCAAGGTCACGCGCTTGCGAGACGCTTAGCACATAGTGGTGGGTGGGATCACCGTCATAGCCGCCGTAGGAAGTGAAAGTTGGGTTCCAACCGCTTGAGTTATTAAATGAAATACCCTCATTGGTATCTGGTGTTAATCCAGCAGGAGAACCATCAGTTCCACCAGCGTCTGTGAATTTTCTGTTTTTATAGTCAAATGGATCACGTTCGTCACCTGCTATCCATGTCCCCCCAAGGTTGGATATGGCGCAAAAGCGATTTTCCATGGGCCAGCGTCCGGTCACGGTAGCCCAATAACCGCTATTACGACCCGGCCCTCCCGGGTAAGCAGCCGTTTGTGTTCCACCCAGCGCGGCGTAATTGATAAGCGAGTAGGAGATAGCGGAGACTACCACATCGTCTTGGCTAGGAATGGGTGGTGCAGGCGGGCCATCGGTATCGTTGTATTGGAGCGGCAGCATGGCGTTCAAGACTTGGCAAGCTACTTCATCGAAGAACCCGAAGTCTTTGTCCGGTACTATCGGTATATCGCTGGAAGTGCGTCGATAATTAAGGTCATTCGATGTAAGCGGCGCACTCGAACCAAGCGTATAGTACCCACGCGGCAGCACCGTGCTAATTAAAGGATTAATACCGGGACCAATCCAACGTACACCATATTGAGCGGTACCTTGAGTTCCCAGTGACAGTGCCGCGAAATGGGTATCCGTATCGCAATCCATTCGATCTGTGCTGCGTGCCTCGCCGTAGCGCCACGATGTTGGGTCAAGCGTGGCCGCATCACGCGACCCGGCGCGTACCGCATCCATGAGGATTAGGTAGTTGTTGGCAAGAAAGCCAACCTCCGCCAGTCCAAGAATCATGAGGATCAAAATTGGCGTGGTCAAAGCCATCTCGACCAGACTTTGCCCTTTCCGCCCCGTTGGTTGACCGTCGAGTATTTTTATAACTTTTTGTAAGGTTTGGCCTATAGCCACATTAGCCTCCTCAATGCCCGGTGGATTAGCGAACATAACGAAGGGTCGCTATGTCCCTGCCAACATCATATCACGAAGCATTGTCAAACCGTTGTAGGATAACTGTGAAAAGGTGTAATGATTTGTCTGGGAAGTTAGTACGCGGTTAGCTTTTGTGGACTTCGGCGCTGATCGAATAGCCCCGTCCCTGAAAACAGACCAAAATATGGGGATGGTTCGGATCTTTTTCTAACTTTCGCCGTAGGTTGCGAATGTGGTTTCGGACAAGGGCGGGGTCGCCTTTGCCAGTCGGATAGTGCCACACGGTATCGAGCAGCTCTGCCGCCGAAATATTTTGTCCGGGCTGGTGGCACAGTGCGTCCAGCAGATCGTACTCTGTCGGCGTGACATCAATGGGCTGTTCGTACAGATGCACGGTCTTATGCCGTTTGTTCAGAGTCAATTGCGCTTGGTAAGCCATACGGCTTTTTCGCCGCAGCAGTGCCCGAATTCGCGCCGCTAGTTCGCGATCCACAATCGTGTGTTGCACACAATCATCGCCACCCGCGTCGAGTACCTGTGCGATCTCTTGACCACTTTTGCCCTCTGTCAAGACAAGAATGGGCGTTGTTTCCAGAAATGGCAGCCTGCGTAACTGTCGGCAGGCGTTCAGGCTATCATGATGCACAACTGACGAATCAAGAATGATCAGATCCGGCGAGTCTTTGTAAGTAACACGTGTAAGCCGTTCTACCGCATCGGTGTGCACCAGTGTATGCGAGTCTTGCTCCGTAGCATATTTCACTATCTCACGAATGCTGCTGTCTTTATGAATAAATAAGATCGTTGCCAAGAAGCACCTCGTAATCCATGCGCCCTATATGGAAACAGTATAGAACGAGAACGGCAAAGTGCTCGTGAAAAGTGTGTGAAATCTGCGGCGCTCAGCTCACAATCATATAGCCTACCCCATGAATAGTACGGATCACATGGAGCGTGCTGTCATCGCGCTCAAGCTTGGCTCGTAGATTACGGATGTGTGCCCGCACAAGATCCGGGTCGCCCGTGTGTGGCGGGTAGTCCCATACGGCTTCCAGTAAGCGCTGGGGCGAAAGTGCTTGATTGGCGTGTTCCATCAGGTAGCGTAGCAGGCGGTGTTCTGTCGCGGTAAGCTGGATATTGTTGTCGTCGATAGTGACTTGATAGGTATCCGAATCCAGCTTGATTCGCCCAATCTCGATCACGGGCGGTTTTTCGACACCAGCCTGATTGCGACGCAGCAGTGCTCGTACTCGCGCTGTAAGTTCCGCCATCTCGAAGGGCTTCATCACATAATCGTCGCCGCCTGCATCCAAGCCAGCGATTACGTCATCCGTGTTATTACGCGCAGTCAGGAACAAGATCGGCATCGCATTATACCGACCATCGGCGCGAAGCTGTTGACACAGGTTCAACCCCGACATCCCCGGCATCATTACATCGAGAATGATTAGATCGGGCCGTCGGTAGACAATTTTTTGCCATGCCTCCGAACCAGAAGTGGCCTGTACGACTTCGTGGCCTTCACGGCTTAACAGGCGGTTTAACGTGCCAAGCAACTCTATTTCATCATCGACAGCGAGAATATACGACATGATCGTGCTCCCCGTTTCTAAATTGCCAACCTACTAATTATAGTACCCTGATTGCTAGTTAAGATTAAGACAAGCCAGCGCCAACAGTGAGGCCAT
>JBDTVG010000242.1:0-69097 GCA_040007395.1 Chloroflexota bacterium | reverse complement strand
GTCCTTTTATAGTACCCTTTTCTTGCTCATTTCTTTTGCGCTCCCCTACTAGTGTCTTTCCGATATGCGGTGTAAGTCTGGGGCAAGGACTGGTTGAGATTTCCACTTGGGCGCTTCGGTGGGACAAATGCAGAATTGCATTATGCTTGAAGTTCAGCGTTCAGGTGACGCAAGTCGGCGGGGTACGCCATGCCGATGCCCTACGCTGCATCAGCCCCACCGGCGTGAGGTGGCGAGGTTTTACCTCGCGACCCGCCCATGACGCGCACGGCTCACCACTGACGTGTCTAACAGGCAGTCTATGCGCTCACCTTTTTCGTGCGCGTGGGCCGGGTTTGTACTACTGCCCTAGTAGACAGCCTAGACAAACGCCATGCCAATCAGCAAATTCCGATCATGACAGCTCACCACTTTCTAAAGCAGACCGCCATTCCTCGTCGCCACTCCTAGCTTTCATAAACAGCATATCGGTGCGCAACTCGTGGGTCTTAATATCTAGCATCGCATCATCGACACAGCAGAAAAGCCGGCTCTTAATGATTTAGGTAGTCATGTTCACGCTCCAATTTGGCTTCGCAACCCCCTCTGTTGCGCGTTTCATGACTACATCACATTAGCCCTCCCCGTTGGTTATATGGACTTAGCACGTATCCCCGTGCCCGTTGAACGAGCGGAATGGGTGAATCGACCCTCGCACGATTAACTTGCTTTTCAAAACCACTTCCCGCCCGGGGCGCGATGCGTCCGACATACGTTGAAACAAAAGCTCGGCTGCGGTCCGTCCAATATCAT
The DNA here is from genome assembly GCA_040007395.1 of Chloroflexota bacterium. GTDB lineage: Bacteria > Chloroflexota > Anaerolineae > Aggregatilineales > UBA2796 > DATGFK01. The sequence goes on along the minus strand of JBDTVG010000242.1, from coordinate 68,305 downwards.
AGGTTGGTTGGCTAATTACGGTGATGCCAGAACCGACGACTGGCATCCACGTTGCATCATCAAAACCTGCCAAAGCGATGTCATTGGGAATTGAAAGCTTCGCTTTTGTAACGGCATTTATCGCCCCAAGCGTGATGCGGCTATTTCCCGTCAATAATGCATTTGGGCAGTTTTCAGAACGGAGCCATTGACTTACGATTTCTTCGCCTTCCACTTCAGCAGGATGGATAAACTGTACAAAATCTGGATCAATCTCAAGGTTGTTTTCCCTCATTGCTGCTTCAAAACCCTGGAGGCGTTCGCGTCCTGTCGTGCTATGTTCCAATCCAAACACAGCACCAATATGTGTATAGCCATTGCCTATCAATTGATTGGTAAGTAACTGTGTCGACTGAACGTTATCACTTAGCACACAGTCAATCACGGCACCGTCGATACGTCGATCTACAGATACAATTGGGGTACGACTTTTGAGGATAAATTCAAAAGGTTCGATGGTTTCTTGGGTTGGTGCCAAAATGATCCCCGCAACCAATTCATCCAGCAATGTTTCAAGATACATCTGTTCTTTGGCAGGCTTTTCATCGGTATTGCAAAGAAAAATGCTCATATTTTGACTATTTGCCACATCTTCGATTGCCCGCGCGATTTCGACGAAAACCGGATTACGAATATCGGGAATTATTAGTCCGATCACTCTTGAACTTCGTTTCCGCAAACTACTGGCAATACGGTTAGGTCGATAACCCAATTCATCAGCAACCCGTAACACGAGGTTGCGCACCTCTGGACGAACGTGTGGCTCATTGGAGAACACGCGCGAAACGGTTGCCACTGAAACACTGGCTCTTTTTGCAACATCTTTGATGCTTGGCATAGCCTTTAACCTTTAATCCTTGTATGGGACGATTGTGAAAATGTAAACGATTACAGATAATTGGCAGTCGTCCAGAAGATATTGTCTCTAGGATTATACGGGAACTTTAGAAGATTTCGAGAGTAGCGAATAGATTCGGGCTAAAATCTGAACATTATTGACAGGAAAATTGTAATCGTTTACAATGCCTGTTAGCTATGGAAACATTGATGGGTGACTTGGAAGCCCATAAGGAGGGAAGATAAGGAAAACAGGTTATTCTATCGTGTCGATAAGTCTCAGTCCAGTTTACTTACTAGCATGGAGCAAGAAATAATGTTCTCAAATCGCGTAAAGAAATTTGCATTGGTCACAGCGGTTATTTTAGGGGTTTTGGCGAATTTTGGAATACAAACTCCCCTCAAAGCACAATCGCCAATCCTAATTGGTCTGATTACCAAAACAGAAACAAATCCGTTCTTTGTAAAGATGCGCGAAGGCGCTCAGTCCGTTGCCGACAAGCTAGGGGCCAAGCTTATAACTGCCTCTGGTAAGTTTGACACCGACAATGACAGCCAGGTCACGGCTATTGAAAACATGATCAGTGCAGGAGTCAAGGGTATCCTACTTGTTCCCGCCAACAGTAAGGCGATTGTTCCTTCTATCAAGAAAGCCCGCGACGCAGGTGTGCTGGTTATCGCACTAGACACTCCACCTGATCCCGTGGACTCAGCCGATGCGCTTTTTGCTACCGATAACTTCAAAGCTGGTCAATTGATCGGTCAATACGCGAAGACTGCATTCGGTGACAAGAAAGCAACAATCGCTACGCTTGATCTGCTTCCCGGTATCTCCGTCAGTGAATTACGGCGCAATGGTTTCTTTGATGGCTTCGGCATCAAGAAAGACGATCCTTCCATCGTCTGCTCTGGCGATAGTGAGGGTAATCAGACCAAGGGCCAAACCGTCATGGAAAACTGCCTCACCAAATCGCCCGACATCAATCTGGTTTATACCCTTAACGAACCCGCAGCCGCTGGCGCTTACGCGGCGCTTGACAAGGCTGGCAAAGTGAAAGATGTGATGATCGTTTCCGTTGATGGTGGCTGCACACCCGGCGTTGAATATGTCATATCGGGCAAGATTGCCGCAACATCACAGCAATACCCGCTGAAAATGGCCGCGTTAGGTGTTGAGGCAGTCGTAAAGTTTGCACAGGACGGTACTAAACCATCCGGCTACACCGATACAGGCGTGACACTCCTAAGCGTAAAACCGTTGAACGGTATCGTTAGCCAAGGTGCTGTCTTCGGTGTGCAAAATTGCTGGGGTACGCCAACCGATGGTGAACTCGATGCCGCGATGAAAGCTGATGCCGCCGCTGGTATTCAACCACCCACGCCAGAAGCAACGATGGCTGCAACGATGGCTGCGACGACTGCTCCCTAAAACGGATTTGCCTTAGCATTAAGAGTGTGCGAGAGTGGTACTGGTCAAATGGCCCGTACCACTCTTTTAAGGAAAATTATGAGCGAAAATGCTGATCGTATCTCCTTTGCTTCTCGAATTCGCCAAATGTTGCTTTCGCCGACAGTCGGCCCTTTTATAGCCCTTTTAGTAGCCAGCCTGTTTTTTACGACTCAAACGGATCGGTTTCTTAGTGGCTCTAACATTTCGCTAATTTTCCAGCAATCAGGCTGGATAGCGGTACTAGCCATCGGTCAGACCCTCATCATTTTGACTGCGGGGATTGACCTTTCGAACGGCGCTGTAATGACATTGGGATCTGTGTTCATGGTTAGCCTTGCCGTCAATAATGGGGTTAACCCCTATCTGGCGATTTTGATAGGATTATTGATTACGGTTGGCTTCGGGTTGTTAAATGGCTTGCTGGTAACGCAATTACGTCTCCCGCCTTTTATCGTCACATTAGGTACGCTCAACGTTGCGTTTGCTCTGACCTTAATCTACACCGTTGAAACGGTTGTGGCGCCGACTGAGCTGGCTTTCTTTGGACAAACCTTTAAGATAGGTGGCACGACCATTACCTATGGCACAGTGGCCATGCTAATCCTATTCTTAGTTATCTGGTTTATTCTGCGGGAAACTGCATTTGGACGCCATATTTATGCAATAGGAAACAACCCTGAAGCGGCACGGCTGACCGGTATCAGAACGGATCGCCTGTTGATCGCAGTGTATTCGCTGGCGGGTTTGATCTATGGATTCGCAGGATTACTGCTTATAGGTCGTACTGGTGTCGGCGACCCCTACGCAGGACAGACCGCTAACCTAGATAGTATTACAGCCGTCGTGCTGGGTGGCACAAGTTTGTTCGGCGGACGCGGCAATGTTCTCGGAACGTTGGTCGGCTCCTTGATTGTGGGGGTGTTCCGAAACGGATTACAACTGATGGGCATTCCATCGATCTTTCAGGTACTTATCACGGGTATTTTGGTTATTTTGGCGGTATCTGTTGACCAGTTATCTCAGAGAAATAAGGGGTAGGGCTTAGGAACAATATTATGGATGGCGCAAAACAAATTCCTGTCCTTGAAGCACATGGACTGGTTAAGCACTACGGACACATCACTGCATTAGATAACACAGACTTTGAAGTCTACGCTGGCGAAGTGTTGGCTGTTATCGGTGATAACGGCGCGGGAAAATCTACCTTGATTAAGATACTTTCTGGCGCTGTCGTTCCTGACAAAGGTGAAATTCATTTGAATGGTCAACATATTCACTTCACTAGCCCCATTCATGCTCGAAAGGCTGGCATCGAAACGGTATATCAGAATCTGGCCGTTGCGCCCGCGTTGAGTATCACCGAGAATCTCTTTCTTGGTCGTGAGATTCGCCGTCCCGGTTTCATGGGGTCAGTTCTGCGAATGCTCGATAAGAAAATGATGCACAAGCAGGCCGAAGGCTTCATGTCCGATCTCAAGTTCCGTATTCCTTCGGTCACACAGGCTGTAGAAACGTTGTCCGGCGGTCAGGCGCAAGGGGTTGCCGTGGCCCGCAGCGCCGCGTTTGCCAGCATAGTCGTGATTATGGATGAGCCGATGGCTGCGCTGGGTGTTAAAGAATCGGGTATGGTTATCGACCTGATCCGAAAAATCCGAGATCGTGGCTTACCTATTGTGTTGATTAGCCACAATATGCCGCACGTCTTTGAGTTAGCAGATCGCATCCATATTCAGCGTCTTGGACAGCGTGTCGCAGTCATTAAGCCAAGCGAATATAGCATGTCAGATGCAGTAGCAATCATGACAGGCGCAATGGAAGCAAGACAACCAACAAGCTGAATGTTACGTTGCCATACGTTTTGATCTATGCACACTCATCGACTCTAAGGAGGTTCATCGACTCAATAATTATGAGTTCAATTGCAACTCGCAGTAGTGGTTATATATAGGGTGCGTGTGTCACAGGACACGCCGGGTGATCAAGATTTCAGAGAATTTCATTCTCTATCCGAAACTTATCAAATTCATCACCACTGACGGTAATGAGTCAAGGTTATGACGGCTATTAATTCGGTTTTATAGCTAGATTGCCGTATACGTTCATCTATACTGTTTATTTTCGTTAACTTAGGAGATAAAGATGAGACTAGACACACTCAAAGGTAAGGTCGCCCTGATTACTGGAGCCAGTCGAGGCATTGGTCGCGCTACTGCGTTGGCACTCGCTAAAGAGGGTACACATGTTGTGGTCACTGCGCGTAAGGCTGATGAACTAGGCTCGCTGGTAAAGGAATGTGAGGCACTTGGCGTGAAGGCGCTTGCTGTTCCTGCTGACGCAACGAACGAAGCGGATGTGCTGCGTGTAAAGGCCGAGGCGCTCAAGGCGTTTCCTCAAGTCGATATCCTAGTCAATAATGCGGGGGTGGGGAAATATGCGTTGGTGGGCGAACATACCGCTGCTGATTACGACTGGCTAATGAACTCGAATATGCGCTCGACTTTTCTGTTCACACACGCCTTTTTACCGGAAATGATCGCCCGCAAAAGTGGTGCAGTAATCATTGTGTCGTCGCAAGCCGGAGTACGCGGATTTCCGGGTGAGGCAATATACTGCGCGACCAAGTTTGCGCAGGTCGGCTTTGCTCAGGCACTAGATGGTGAAGTGCGCGAACACAACATCAAGGTGAGCGTGATTGCACCGGGCGGCGTATATACTCATTTTGCGCTGGGAACAGGCCGTACCAAGGGCGATCCAATCTTGGATAAAATGCTCGACGCGGAAGATGTGGCAGATGCAATTGTGTTTGCCGCTGCCCAACCGATCAAATCGCGGGTAATGATGATCGGAATGCGTACCATGAACGAGACACTCTAAACTGTACTGAGAACCGCGGGGCTACTGTTCGATTGCTTGGAACTTTTTTGGGGAGTTCCGACTTACCGAACATAGCTCCGCAGGAAGATACTCCTCTCATACATTGGTTATCATATTCCAATTTACGATACGTCTGATGTCAATTCTAGATGAACAAAAGTTGAAACGACTGGTCATCGATAGCAAAGTGCAGAAGCAAAAGTTTGAGCACAAAAACAGCGACTCTTAGGATGACGCTGGGGGCGAGACCAAGAATGGTTTTTGCCGACAAACACTCGATATTGCTTCCCATGTTCTGAATCAGATGAAGCGCACTTTCAATACACTCACGGATACTGCCCAGCAATCGGTTAATTTCAGGTGGATTTTGGCGAGTTTGGTTGGCACGCACGGCAAGCCTTCCTAGGTGGTCAGCATAACCAGTTTGTAGCCAAAGTAGTCCATTATGTGAGCTGTACGGAGTCCATCGTCAACACTTCCCGCAACGGCATTGTGCGATTTGCGACGCTTGTAGCCCATCATCGCACACGTTTAATGTCCAGCGGCGGCAACTCCACCGGAGCACGCAAGCCACGCGCTCGCCGATATCAAACGTACAGAATCAGACTACAGAATAAACCAATTTTGTAGAAATGTTCTATTCGACCATTGTTGTGATTATTTACGAGGTTCAGGACCATAAAGAACTGGGCAGGCAACTACGAGTACAGTACGGCTAATGTGCAGCATCCGCGCACACTTGCGGAAGTGCAAGCATTGATTGCACGGCATCACAAGCTCCGCGTGATCGGCACACGCCATTCGTTCAACGCGATTGCGGATTCTGCCGAGGCGCTACTGATGTTGGATAAGTTCCCAACTGCAATGAGCATTGACGAAGATCGCAGTACTGTCACCCTAGCGGCAAGCGTCAATTATGGCGAACTGAGTCAGTTCCTTGATAGCCGGGGCTATGCACTGCACAATCTGGCCTCGCTGCCGCATATCTCGGTGGCAGGCGCAGTCAATACCGCCACACACGGATCAGGTGTCCATCACCGGAACCTAGCGGCGGCTGTATCCGCGCTGGAACTCGTCACCGCCAATGGCGAGGTGAAGCACCTGTCCCGCGAACAGGACGGCGATCTATTTGACGGCGCGGTAGTCAGTCTGGGTGCGCTGGGGGTGATCACGAAGCTCACGCTGGAACTCCTACCTACCTTTGCGGTTACACAAAGCGTCTATTGTAATTTGCCATTGACGCACCTAGAACCGCACTTCGACGCGATCATGTCGAGTGGCTACAGTGTCAGTCTGTTCACTGACTGGCAGCACGAAGCTATTGATCAGGTGTGGCTTAAGCGGGATGTCGATGATGTGGGCATAGCAACTCCGCCAATCGATTTCTTCGGCGCGGCACCTGCCACCACGAAAATGCACCCGATCCTGGGGGCATCAGCTCAAAACAGCACGGAGCAGTTTGGCGTGCCTGGCCCCTGGCATGAACGCCTGCCCCACTTCCGCTATGACGGCACACCGAGTGTGGGCAACGAGTTACAGACGGAATATTTCGTGGCGCGTGCCGACGCGGTGGCGGCACTGCGGGCGGTGACGCGGCTGCGACACGAACTGGCTCCCTATCTGTACATCTCGGAGATACGCACGATTGCGGCGGATAACCTGTGGCTGAGTCCGCACTACCATCGGGACTCCATCGGCATCCACTTCACTTGGAAGCGCGACTCGATCGGCGTTCAAGCGCTGTTGCCGAAGATCGAAGCGGCACTGGCCCCTTTCGCACCGCGCCCGCACTGGGGCAAGCTGTTTACGCTGCCGCCAGAGCGGGTTCAAGCGGGATACGACAGGATGGCGGAGTTCAAGCAGTTATGTCGGGAGTACGATCCCACCGGTAAATTTCGCAATCCGTTTTTGGATATTGCTTTGTTTGGCTAATGAAAGTGTGAATCATAGCCTTTGTCAAAGCAGATGTGTTGCTGAACCTCATCGGGGTTAGGGCGAGGCACAACAATGGCGAAGACCACTTCATCGACCAACCACTTATTATAGGCCACTCTCTTGCATTCCATTTCGTTGGCGCTCGTCCCATTACCCTGTCGGCCTGTTACACTATCCCTTAACTGTTCCACCAAATTTACCAAAGCATCACGGGATGAGTAAGTGCAAATCCAAGCATGGAAGCGATCTGTTCACACGAGGGCTACTTGCGGTATGCTCATAACTAGCTGCCAGATCGTTAGTGCTTAAACGCTGAAAGCCATATTGAAATGATCGAACGTCCTACGCTGGCAATTGTGGGAGCCGGACGGGTTGGCTCGACTTTGGCACAGGTGCTCCACAATCGCGGTTATACCATTTCTGCTGTAAACAGCCGCACGCCAGAGTCGGCGCGACATTTGGCAGAAAAACTTGGTTGTCATGCAGCCGATACTCCCCGCGAGGCAGCCCTTGAGGCTCGACTAACCTTGCTAACTGTGACTGATGAGGCCATCGCTAGTGTCTGTGAAGTGCTGGCTCGTGATACAGATCTAACGGGACGTGCTGTCGTCCATACGTCCGGCATATCGGAGATCGCAGTATTGGCGGCGGCAAAAGCCAGCGGCGCATGGGTTGGTGGGCTACACCCAATGTTGCCAATCATGGATCGCGATCTCAGTCCGAGTCTGGCTTTTTCTCCGCCTTCGGCTACGCCAGATGTGATGTTTGGCGTAGAAGCAGCAGAAGAACCGCTGCGTTCGTGGCTCGCTGCGATTGTAACCACACTCAATGGCATTCCGCTGTGGCTGTCGCCCGGTCAGGATCGCGCCCGTTATCATGCCGCCTCGGTCATTGCCAGTAATTACGCTGTAACGCTTTTCGCAGAGAGCCTTACCCTGTTAAAAAGGTTGCAAGCATCCAAACCTAAAGGTCAATCAGATCAATTAGGGCAGCAATCAAAATTGGGCGTAGAATCATCCTATGGCGAGTCTGGCGAGGTAGACGAAAGACTCCTGCGGTTTGCCCTCGTCCATTTAGTACAGGCAACATTGACGAATATCAAGGAGGTGGGCGCAGTACAAGCCCTGACCGGGCCAATTGCACGCGGCGATGTCCAGACAGTCCATAAACATTTGGTTGCATTGCAGCAAACTGACCCGGAATTGGCGACGCTATATAGGCTGTTGGGGAAGCGCACTTTGAGACTTGCTGCCGAACGTGGACTTTCGGCACAAAAACTGGACGGCATACTTAAAAACTTGGAGACAGATACCCCATGAGGACGACAATTCTCGGTATTCAGAAGTTGAAGGACAGCGGCCAGCGCATCCCGATGATCACGGCGTATGATGCCGTCGGGGCTAGATTGGTCGAATCGGCGGGAATTCCGATCATCCTAGTGGGCGATTCGCTGGGCATGACCATTCAGGGCCACGAGACGACCCTACCGGTTACGCTCGATGATATGATCTATCATACCCGTGCTGTCGTGCGGGGGACGAAAAAAGTGATGATCGTTCTGGACTTGCCGTTCATGACCTACAGCATAAGTGTGGAGCAAGCCCTTACCAGCGCGGCGCGGGCGATGCAGGACGGCGGCGCTGGCGCGGTCAAGATGGAGGGTGGCGTGTCGATGGCTCCGACAGTGGCGCGAGTGGTATCCGCTGGAATCCCGGTGATGGCGCATATCGGGCTAACTCCACAGAGCGTTCACCAGTTGGGTGGTTGGCGTATTCAGGGGCGCGATGTGTCCTCGGCACATCGGCTGATCGATGACGCGGTGGCGCTGGAACAGGCAGGCGCGTTCGCCATTGTGCTGGAAACTATCCCGGCGGAACTGGCAAAAGACATCACGGCACGGCTGCATATTCCTACCATCGGGATTGGTGCGGGGCCATACTGCGACGGGCAGGTGCAAGTCTTCCACGATTTACTAGGGATGACCGAAGACAAGATGCCCAAGCACGCCAAACGCTATGCCTCGCTCGGTGAAGACATCCGACAGGCCGTGTCACACTATATCGCTGAGGTGCAAGATCAAAGTTTCCCAACGGAGGAAAACAGCTTTCAGATGGACGAAACCACGTTGGCAGCGCTCTACGGAGATTAATTTTCCCGCCCAATCCGACACAAGGCGCGACTGTTTGCTCGCCAGCATGAGCGGGCATAAAGTCGAGCAAAGTCTTTAGCAGCAGTTGGGGATAAACCATTTGTAAGGTTTATCCCCGTACCTATATTTGGCTGGAGAGAATAGATTGCCGAGAGGCCAATAAATTGAAGCCTGATAGCCATTGGTTGGTCTATTTTATCGCTGCAATCTATCTCATTCACATTACAAAGCTTGACTTCGTATCTTCTGAATTTTATACTTGCCCTATTCTTACAGCTCCGATAGCCTGCCATCATCTGAATATGGACAAGATTTATTTATGCAGCGTGAACGTGTTGCCGATGACATCTATGTATTTACCAGTGATACCTATGCTCAGGTCACAGCCGGATTAGTGATCACGGCTGATGGCTCGATCTTGATCGACACCCTTGTCTTTCCCGAAGAAACCAAAGCCATCAAGCACTTTGCCGAACAGCGTTTAGCTCGCCCAGTCAAGTATGTGATCAACACGCATTATCACGCTGATCACACCTATGGCACATGTTTCTTCCCCGGCGCAGTGGTTGTATCACACGCCCTGTGCTATGACCTGCTCAACACACGCGGACGCGCAGGTCTGGAACAAGCCCGCGCCGGAATGCCCGAACTGAACGAGGTCGAGATTGTGCTGCCGCAGCTTGTATTTGATACCGGGATCATGAATCTGCGGCTTGGCGATAAAACGCTGCAACTCTGGCATACTCCCGGTCACAGCCTCGACTCAATTGTGTGCCTCGTCAAAGAGGATCGCATTTTGTTTGCCTCGGACACCTTAATGCCCGTCCCTTATTTCATCGATGGCGATTACAACGACTTTATTCGCTCGTTACAATCGCTGCAAAACAACGGCTTCGAGAATGTAGTACAGGGACATGGCGAGGTGATCTTACGGGGCGAGATTGAGGAGAAGATCACGAGCGATCTTCATTACTTGACAGCTATTAAGAAATACGCACTAGCGGCACGAACCAAAGCCGACCCGGAGCGCTATCTCGATAACGTGGATATTGAGCGCTGTGGCAAAAGCCGCATTGCCCTAAGTGGCAGTGTCCAGCAATTGCATCAGGCAAATCTACGCACACTATATCGGCAAATTGCTACCGAGGTGCTTGAGGTTGGCAGCACAACAGGCTAATGGGCAAATAACAACCAACCTTGTGATGACCCTGCTGATGCTCTATCCACAGCCAATTTACTCCTGCTAGATCGTGCGCCCTAGCATTTGGCTGAGTGGGCGATTGACCAGACTGACCCTTTGCAGGTCATGTACTTCCCGCCAGCCTGTCCGCAGCGTAATCCGCAAGAACACGTCTGGAAACTTACCTAGGTCCGGTCAGTCACAACAATTCCTTTCGTCATTTTCAATCGTTGATTGAGGGCTTTGAGACCTGCTTGAACCATTCTGTTTTCCCTACCCATTTCATGAACACTTTTCCCCTGTAGGGTTAGGTATCTTCCAATTCCTTGATCCATCAGCTGTTAGTCTACCAAAATCGCTTTATTCACAGTCATCGTGGTTTTGAAAGGTTAGCCAAGTGTGATAATAATTCATTTCTCAATTTTGGTGTTTGTCCAGTTTGACTCTTTTGTTGGCGATCTCGCGCTGCAAGATCAATAGCGTTATGTCATCAGCACGCGGTGCGCCGGCTTCAAACTCAGTGACGGTGCGTAGAATCTCGCCGCATATAGCCTCTGCTGGAAGGTGCAAGTGCGAGCGGATCGCTTGGCGTAACGCATCCTCGCCGAAAAAGCCGCCCTCAGCATTGATCGCTTCGGTGATCCCATCGGTGTAAAGCACAAGCGTCTCGCCTTCTTCGATCTTTATACTTCGACGTGTCCAGCGAACCTCCTCTAAAATGCCAAGCGGCGGCCCAGTTCGCCGGAGCGCTTTGGCACGGCGGCCTTTATGTCGGTGGAAGAGATAAGGTGGGTTATGACCCGCATTTACATAGGTTAAAGTGCCCGATGGTGGATCGAGTACGCCAAAGAACACGGTAACGAATAAGTTACTCTGCGTATCCCTGATAATACGCGAGTTGACCGTCTGGATAAGGTGAGCAATCTGCCGCAAATAGGTATGGTCATACCGCAGGGCATAGTCGATAGCATAAGCTCGAATCAATGTGCGGCTCAACGCCATATACAGCGCAGCGCCAAGCCCTTTATCGGCTACGTCTGCTATAACGATGCCGAGCCGCCCACCATGCAGCGGGATGAGGTCGAAGAAATCACCAGATGTTTCACGCGCTGGTTCCAAAGTCGCAGCGATCTGCCAGCCCGCAATACTGAGACGCTCCGTAGGGAGAAAGCTCGTCTGCACCGCGCGGGCAGCGATCAATTCTTGCGCCAGACGTTCTTGGCGAACTTGCTCTAATAAACTCAGGCGATAGATTTCAGCGCTATAGTGCGTCGAAGCAATCTGGTCAGCCAACCACTGTACGGCTGGCAGCAGATGATGGAATGTTCCGAGCCGGTCTTTGCGGTGTAGATAAACTCGACCTAGTACACGGTGAGTCTGTGGCTCCAACACGGGCATGATAATAATCCCCTCATGACCTTCCTGATTCAGCCAAGGACGAGTATCTCGTGATCGCAGGATAAGTGGTGTCGAACGCTCTTGCTCCCAATTCCAAACTGCGGGATCGGGTCCGAGCCAGTGATCGGGCGAATTTAACAATGTTTGGTCAGGATAAAGTCGAATGGCGATATTACAAAGTGGGAAAATGCCGGGTACGAACGTCTTGACGAGGTCGGATAGTGCTGCCTCGTTGGCAGCGGTTTGCAGCAGCGCTTGACTCAACCGCTGAAGCTGCTCAAGCTCATGGGTGCGGCGGCGGACGCTCTCAATGGTACGACTAAGACGATCAATGATAATTGTGCCAATGAGCATAATTGTCAGGAAACTGAAATAGCCTCCCCATCCCGCGAGGCTATACAGGGCAGCCGGCAAGATTGCCATCAATCCCGCTATCGGGCCAAGCAATGTCACAAAGACAAACATTTGGAAGCTCTCTGTACGCTGTGTGACTGAGACTGGCGACATGATACGGTTGATGCCTTGGCTAATGCCAATCATTGTCGAGCCAAGGGTAAATCCGACCAATGTAGCAACAACCGCAGGCAATACGGCAGACAGATTCAGAGACGGAAGTGGGAAACGCCCACCAAGCCGTTCGTAGACGGCGACCTCGACCAATGTTGGGAGCAGCACAGACATGCGAAACATACTTTGCGAGAAAATACGTATCCGCTGGACTCCAGTCGCCTCGCGCTGCTGAATCCAATAGGCCACCCAAGGCAGCAATACGCCAAGCCAAGCCACTGTTGGTCCAAACACGAGTACCCCTGACCACATCGCCTCGCCCCAGAACGAACGACGCTCGGAGCGATAGCCACCTGCCGCCGTGACGAAATAAATCTCTAACCAGAGGGTACTCAACAGAATCAAGAATCCGAACAGAACCACGAGAAAACGCCAATGGTCGCGGAAGATAGTCGGATCGGTCACGCTAATTAGCCACCACAGGCCGATCAGTGAGGGCGGAACGAACACTAGAGTCCGCCAGACATAGCCCGCAGCGGCATAGCGCTCAGACTCTGTAAAGCGATCCAATCGAGGATAGAGTTGGTTAGCGACCTTGGACAAACGTTCTCTCATCATGCGGGGATTGTACCGCGTGATTATCGAAGCTGGAGAACCGCAAACAGCAGTATAGCCATTTGCCCAACGCTCATTAATCCGATGAGAGTTCATTTAAGATGAATTTAAATAGAAATACAGTCGCGATATACTAGAATGTATGTTGAGGGGGAGCTTTTGGGCGTATGGATATTAAACTTTTACCGGGAGCAGAGCCGTTTTATTTTCCGGGAGGGCGCATAGGCTGTTTGTGCTTACACGGTCTGACCGCCTCTCCGCAAGAAATGTACTGGTTGGGTGAACATCTCGCCAAGCAGGGGATGACCGTCTATGGGCCGAGGTTATATGGACATGGGGTCAGCCCTGACTATATGCTACGAATGCGTTGGCAAGATTGGTATCTCTCTGCACTAGATGGCTATCACTTACTGACCCAGACATGCGACCAGATTATTGTTATTGGTTTATCGTTGGGATCGCTGCTTGCGCTGCGGTTAGCTTCGGCTGAAGCGGTAGCCGGAGTAGTTGCTATGGCAGTTCCCCTGCTACCATTACCTGCCCCAGCCACGATCACGCATGTATTACGCTACTTTGTACCCTACCTCATGAGCTACGATCAAGCCACCGACAAAATCGATCAGCGGGTGCGGAAAATTCAGCAGGAACGCCATGAACGCATTACCGGGCGCGTCGCCTATTTCAAGCAGTCTGCGGTAGGGGTTTCGGAACTGATCAAACTTCAAGCAGAAGTCAAAGCAACACTGAGCCGTGTCAGTGCGCCATCGCTGCTCGTTTTTTCGGAAAAGGACACGACAGTGCCTATCGAAACACTCGATGTGGTGTGTGCGGGATTAAGCGCCAGCCCGATGATCGATACCTTACGCCTCAACGAAAGCGATCATATTTACACCAACGATGTAGAATATCATCGGGTATTCGCAGCAGTTACAACTTTTGTACAGCGCTGTACTGCCTGAGCCATTTTGATTATTTGGCAGGGCTAGCGTTGCGAGCCGCGATCACGTTCTTCTAGGGCGGCAACCAATTCGCGGAAGCGTTCGCCGCGTGCCTCAAAGTCTTCAAAAGCATCGTAGCTTGTCCCACCGGGACTCAGCAGCACTATGTCTCCCGACTGCGCGACCTCTGCCGCCCGCTTGACCGCCTCTTCAAGAGTCGCGTAGGTATCGATTCCTTCGAGGCGACCTCCTAACAACCGTGCCGCCCGTACCTGTTCCGCGATGACCGGGCCGTGTTCACCGAAGGTCACGAGATAGCGCACCCGCTGCGAAGTAACAGTTGCCATTTCACCCCACGGCAATTTCTTGTCGCGCCCGCCCGCCAAAAGAACAATTGGTTCATCGAAACTGCGGAGCGCCGCCAATACACGCTCTGGGGCGGTGGCGATGCTATCATTGACATAGGTTACGCCATCGATAGTACGAACGGGTTCTAGGCGATGTGGCACGCCCGTGAAATTCTTGATCACGTCACGCATCTTATCGACGGATACACCCGCTGCACCTGCAATCGCACAGGCCGCTAGCACATTCTCGACATTATGATCGCCCCGTAGCCGGATGTCATCACGCCCGCATACAACATGGGGCTGTCCATCGGGCGACCCCATACCAACAACCATCAGGCGGTTGCCCGCCAGAAACGCGCCATCGGATACCATTTCGCGCATACTAAACCATGCTACCCGTCCAGCAGCCTGATCAGCTAGCAGATTGGCAGCAGGGTCGTCGCTGCCAAAGATGCAAATATCATCAGCTTTTTGGTGCATAAAGATATTAGCTTTCGCCGCCATATACGCTTCCATGCTGCCATGCCGATCCAGATGATTGGGTGTTACGTTCAGGATGCAGGCAATATGCGGGTTACGGGTCATCAATTCAAGCTGAAAGCTGGAAAGCTCCATGACGACTAGATGTGCTGCGTCTATGTTCGGCAAGTTGTCCAGCAGCACATCCCCATTATTGCCGCCGACCCATGTCGTTTGTCCGGTAGCGGCGCACATCTGCCCAACCAATGTGGTTGTGGTGGTTTTCCCGGCGCTACCCGTGATGCCAATGATTGGTGCAGGGCAGCGTTCCATGAAAAGCTGGGCATCGTTGGTGAGTGGAATACCGCGTTCGGTAGCTGCTATACAGATCGGGAGTGTGGGCGGAACGCCACCGCTCAAGCACAGCAAATCGGCTTCGTCAAGCAGTTCAATTGGGTGTCCGCCCAACGCAAATTGGATGTCACTGGTTAAGAAATCGAGCAGCGCGTCGGCAAGATCGCCAAAGTCGCGCTTATCGGAGACAATTACTTTTGCTCCTACAGTGGGGAGCCAACGGGCAAGCGCTTGCCCTTGACGGGCAAACCCCAGAATGACAACAGTTTTTCCATCAAGGGGATCAGGGGTCATAAGTATTGGCCTCGTCTAGAAAACTTCGCAACCATATAGACGGCGAATAGAATCGGTTTACAGTCTAATTTTAACAGATTACTAAGCTCATCGCGTAATTTCTTTAAGGATTCGCTAAATCGACCATTTGCGTGGACGATGCTGCTTGGTTCTGAGATAGGATTGTCGGGCTTGCCGACTAGCGAAATGGGTAAGTTATTGATCGCTTGGATCGAATCATCGATTTTCTTGTCTGTGTCAGACCGACTCCGATGCAGCCTTGTTTGCCGCACTATCGACGGGTTGCTCGTGTGATGGATCGGGGCGGCTGGCGACTAACACTGTCCATTCGCCTTTTTGTGTGATCTCGCCTTTTTGATTCGGCACCTTTATATCGAAGGTAACGAAGCCGCCACTCGCCGCGGGCATGGCTCGCCGCTTGCTAACCGTGGCAATCACACGGATCGTATCGCCAATAAACACAGGTGCGCGTAGTTTCATCTCAAAGCCTGTGAAGGCAATGACCGTGCCTTCCAGCACGCCAAGTTGATAGGTTAACCCGGTCGCGATGGAAAAGACTAATGCCCCATGCGCTACCCGTGCTGCAAACTGCGTATTTTTAGCAAACTCAGCATCGGTGTGCATAGGGTTATAATCGCCCGATACCCCCGCAAAGTTGACAAGATCGGCCTCAGTAATCGTGCGTCCTCGCGATTCAACTGATAGCCCTTCGTTAAACTCCTCGAACCACAACCCATGTGCTTTGAAGTCGGACATCATCACTCCGCGTAATGTAGGGTAAAAACTAAAGTTGCTTATCTCACCAATAGTGCTGGCTGATGCGAATTCTAGCGCGAACGGAATATCTATGCACAGACCGCTCTCAATGAAGGGTGTACTCCGTGAAATAGAGTGCAGATGAGGATTATGCAACCTAGGTTATACTTGGCAGTATGATTCTGCCATGTTGCACGGTCACATGATATTTTGCAGGGGGCTTAGATGGTTAATCAGCACTTATCCCGGATAGTTCGACACGGGCTATCAATTTTCATCCTCATCGCGGCGCTAATCGTCAGTGCTGCTCCTCAGCAGCGTGTTCATGCCGCTTCGCAAATGATCTGTGCGCCGAACTGCGGTTCTGCGCCGATTACCGCATCAACCAAATCGACTCATGATGCCTACGGCAAGCTGCCGACCTCATTCATTGTCAATGCTGGACAACTCGATCCAAGTGTCCGGTTCGAGGTGCGGAGCAGTGCCGGACATCTATTCTTCACGCCACAAGGAGTCACACTGACGCTCACGACTGGATTGCACTTGCCCAAGCCAATAGATGATCGATCTATTGTTAAGCGGCGCATCTCAAACATTGACAACCCACCGCAGACAAACGTTTCGGTGCGGGTCAGTTTCGATGGCGCAAACCCGAACGTGGTACTCGGCGGTGCGGAGCAGCAACCGGGGATTGCTAACTTCTTTATTGGCAACGATCCGACACAGTGGCACACCAATGTGCCGACCTATGCGGGGGTCGAATATCACGATCTCTATCCCGGCATCGATCTGAGCTATAACGGGCAGGTTGGCCTACTCAAAGGAACCTATACCGTCGCGCCCGGTGCCGACCCAACGTTGATCCGCTGGCACTACGACGGGGCAACTACAACTCGTCTTGACCCCGCCAGTGGCGATCTGCTAATCGACGCGACTGAGGGTTTGACGCTAACAGAACAGGTGCCGGAAGTCTGGCAAACTGCTGCATATGGCGTGCGACATGCGGTGACGGCACACTATATGCTAGCGGCGGATGGTGCGACACAGTTCATGTTAGGCAATTACGATCCAGCATTGCCACTGGTCATCGATCCGGGGTTGGTGTACTCGACATACCTAGGTGGCAGCGGTGATGATGTAGACTATGGGGTTATAGTGGACAGCAGTGGCAATGCCTACGTTGAGGGATACATTAGCAGCGCAAACTTCCCAACAACAGCGGGTGCTTTCCAAACAATCTACGGCGGCATTTATAGAGATGCATTCGTGACCAAACTAAACGCGGCAGGCACCGGCCTAGTCTACAGTACCTTTCTGGGCGGCAGCGACTTTGACTCCATCGATGGAATTGCGGTGGACAGTAGTAGCAACGTTTATGTCACGGGTACTACCCAAAGTACCAATTTCCCGATAACGGCTGGATCTTTCCAAACGACCTCTACTGGCGGTGCATTTGTAGTCAAGCTAAACGCGGCAGGCTCTAAGCTGGTCTACAGCACCTTTTTGAATGGCAGTGCTCAAGGTGACAACGGAGCGGGGATTGCCGTGGACTACAATGGCAATGCCTATGTCACGGGTTCCACCAACAGTTCTGACTTCCCGACGACGGCGGGAGCCTTCCAAACGGTCTTTGGTGGAGGTATCGGTGACGTGTTTGTGACCAAACTGAACACAGCAGGCACTGGACTAATCTACAGCACCTTTCTGGGCGGTGGAAGTTTTGATGGCGGCTATGCGATTGCAGTAGACAGCAGCGGCAGCGCTTATATCACAGGCGATACCTACAGCGACAGTTTCCCAACGACGACGGGAGCCTTCCAAACGGTCTTTGGTGCCAACATCGATTCGTTCGTGGTCAAGTTGAACGTATCGGGTACCGGGCTAGTCTATAGCACCTACTTGGGCGGCAGCGCTGTTGACGATGGCTCAGGAATTGCGGTAGATAGTAGTGGCAATGCCTATATCACAGGCGACACCCGAAGCAACGATTTCCCAACGACGGCGGGAGCTTTTCAATCAAACTCTGGTGGCGTGTTTGTGGTCAAAATAAACGCGGTAGGGTCTAAGCTGGTCTACAGCACCTGCCTAGGCGGCAACAGTGCCGTTGACTTCGGTATTGGGATTGCGGTAGATAGCAGTGGCAGCGCCTATGTCACTGGATACACTGCCAGCCCTAATTTTCCGACAACGGCTGGAGCTTTCCAAACGACCTCTACCGGCGGTGCATTTGTGGTCAAGTTGAACATTTCGGGTACGGGGCTAGTCTATAGCACTTACTTGGGTGGCAACCTTGGTGGTACGAGCACTGGGATTGCGGTGGACAGCAATGGTAATATCTATGTCACTGGATATACCAACAGTACCAACTTTCCGACAACAAGCGGTGCCTTCCAAACAACCATCGCCGGAGGCTTTGATTTATTCATCACCAAATTCGGCCCATTCCCCTAGCAAAATAACAGCCACTAATACAATATTGGCATTTCCCGACCGTAACCCATTGAATAAGGAGCGGGGCGAGGACTGCATAAGGTGAGATATACTTCACTTTATGATTCTGCCATGTTGCACGGTCACATGATATTTCGCAGGGGGCTTAGATGGTTAATCGGCACTTATCCCAGATAGTTCGACAAAGCTTGTCTATTTTCATCCTCATCGCGGCGCTAATTGTCAGTGCCGCCCCACAGCAGCATGTTCATGCTGCTTCGCTAACGGTGTGTGCGTCAGGCTGCGGCTTTACAACGATTTCAGACGCGATTACCGCCGCTAGTGCTGGCGATAATATTTTTATCGCGGCGGGGCTTTATAACGAAAACGTGGTGATTAGCAAAAATCTCAATTTGATCGGCACCGATCCAATCGGGGTGGCGATTCAGGCGGTAACTATTGCCGGCTCACCCTATCTTGGTACGCCGCCAAGTACCGTCACCGTCAACACAGGAGTCACGGCGGGGATCAGCGGCATCGTGATTACAGGTGGCGGCGGCAACATTTATCTGCCTGATGCTGCTGCCGCCGATGCCCTCGATAATTCAGGGCGGCGAGTCGGCGGTGGGATCGATAACGAAGGCACTTTGGTGTTGGGATACAGTGGCGTTACGAATAATGTCGTGACAGGCGCTAGCTCCAATGGGGCATCAGGCGGCAAATATAGTCCTCTAGGTGGGGGGATCTATAACGCTGTAGGCGCAGCGTTGATTATCAGTCATAGTACGATCTCGGCTAATGCAGCCAACGGTCAATTTTCCGGTGGCGGCGGACTCGGTGGCGGGGTATTCAATGACAATGGCTCCAATCTGGTGATCACTCGGAGCCTTGTCACAGCAAATACAGCGCAAGGCGGCGGCAGTCTGAGTAACGTCTCTGGCATTGGCGGCGGCGGTTTCGGCGGCGATGGCGGTATGGGGACTGGGGTTGCGGGCGATCTGGGCGGTTTCGGCGGCGGTTCGGGAAGCGGTGCCAGCAGCTCAGGTACAATAGCAGGTGGCGCGGGGGGTACCGGTGGCTTTGCGGGCGGCGGCGGCGGTGGTGGACGCAATCAGGGCGGGATAGGGGCTGGTGGTGGTGGTGGTGCTGGTGGCTTTGGTGGTGGCGGAGGTGGTGGTGGTACCAGTACAGGTGGGATTAATGGCAACGGCGGCAGTGGTGGCTTTGCGGGCGGTAATGGTCAAGCTGGTGGAGGGGAAGTAGGCTCTGGTGGCGGTGCTGGATTGGGCGGTGGGATCTTTAACAACAAGGGTAGCAACGTTCTGATCTCGAACAGCACGATTACGACGAATACGGCTCAAGGCGGCAACCCCGGTGGAAACGCTGGAGATGGCGGTGGTGTTGGTGGGGGGATCTTCAACAATCAGGGAACTGGCCTAACCCTATCCAGCAGTACGATCACAAGTAACGCTGCAATGGCAGGGACTTCGGGTGCTGGCGGACGTGGAGTTGGCGGCGGCATTTTTACCAATGGTGGCTCAATTGCTCTGACCAATAGTATCCTGTCCAACAATTCATTGGCAGGTGGTGGGCCAAACACCGGGATCAACTGCACCAGTGGCAACGGTACAGGCGGCAGCACGGCAGGTGGAACTTTTACCAGTGGCGGTCATAACCTCATCCCCGATATTAGCAATTGCACAATTATGGCAACGACGGGCGATCAATTTACCGTTGGTACGCCGCCCTATGTTGGTGCGTTAAATAACAATGGTGGCCCGACACAAACTCAATTGCCCTTTGCCAACGGCGGTGTGGTGAACACAGGCAGCAGTTGCTCATCGTTCGATCAGCGTGATGTGCCACGTCCACAAGGGGCAATTTGCGATAAGGGCGCAGTCGAATTTACCACCACCACTAGCGCACCGACTCTGACTTTGCCGACGGGCGCGATTACGTTTACAGCGGGTGGTGGGTCGGTAGCCATTGGTACAGGTGCCGCAGCGGGCGATCCCGACAGCAGCGACTTTACTGCGTTCACCGCAGCCTTTACCAGCACTTCTCCAGATGCCGAAACACTGACGATCCCTAATCAGGGGGTCGGGGTCGGGCAGGTTGCTAAAGTGACCATTAACGGTACAACTTACCTGTTCTATGAAGGGGTTATCGTCGGGACGCTCACGGGCGGTACTGGTGGTAATCCTCTGGTCGCAACCTTCAATGCCAATGATTCAGCGGCGGCAGTGCAGGCAATTGCGGCGACAACGACCTACGGCAATACCACCAACCCACCGACACAGTGTTCGCGCACCGTCCAGTTTACCTTAGCGGGCAACGGTGGCAGCGCCAATGCTTCGCGCAGTATTACGCTCACGGGTTGCACAACAAGTGCGTTGCGTGATTATATTGGCGTGTTCCGCCCATCAACTGCCACATTCTATCTACGCAACTCGAACACCACTGGCAGCGCGGACATCACGACTGCGTTGGGTGTTTCGACTGATCTGCCTGTCGTGGGCGACTGGAACGGCGATGGAATCGACACGGTTGGTATCTATCGCAGCAGCACTGGGCAGTTCTTCCTGCGCGACTCGAATACAGCGGGCGCACCTATCGTCTACAGCTTCGCACTAGGAGTTAACGGCGATGTGCCGATGGCTGGCGATTGGGACGGTGACGGCAAAGATGGAGTCGGCGTGTTTCGTCCTTCCAACGGCTTGATCTATCTCAAAAACAGCTTGACGACGGGCTTTGCCAATTTTCAGATGGTACTTGGTATACCGGGCGATGTGCCTGTTGCTGGCGATTGGAACCATGACGGCAAGGACAGCCCCGGCGTGTACCGCCCAAGTAGTGCTACTTTCTTCCTCACCGATCAGGTATGCAATTGCAATGCGATAGGCAGCTATCAAGCGACGTTGGGTATAGCGGGTGACAGTCCGATTGCGGGCGACTGGAACAATAATGGCAGTGCGGGTATCGGCGTGTTCCGTCCCTCAAACGGCCTGATCTATCTCAAGAACACGCCCACGACAGGCTTTGCTGATATTCAGATCGTGTTCGGTATTGCTAACGACAAGCCCGTCGCTGGACATTGGTTCGCGGGGCCGCCTATTCCCCCGCAGCTCGCACCGACATTCGTGCCATAGTCTTCTCTGGCAAGTGAGAGAGATCTAAAACTCGGCTCCTTTGGCCTCTCTATTCGCGGAGAGGCCAAAGGGAGGGTCATAAATTCATGGATAATCCTAACTTTGCGTTTGCCCTGACTCGCTAATCCTTGCGCTTGACAGTGCGATTCTCCCTGCTATAATTCAATCCTCACCCGGACATTCCGCGCCGGGTTGTTTCATGAAGAGTAAGGAGTTATCCTGTGGGTCCACTACCCAAGCGCAAATTGTCGCGCCGACGTAAACTCAATCGTCGTGGTCATGATAAGCTGTCTCTGAACCACCTCGTGCGCTGCGATAAGTGCGGCGAATACAAGCCGTCTCACTTTGTTTGCCCAAATTGCGGCACGTACCAAGGTCATCAGGTACTTGCTGTTAAGGATGACGAGTAAGACGAATAATACGTTTGCGCCTGATAAGCCAAATGCCGGGGCTGCGCTTCTTGTAGATGGAAGAGTAGCCCTTTGCATTTCTGTACCTGCAAGGAATCGTCGATAATGATTGACTGGTCAAGTACGGCGTTGGTTTTCCCCGGTCAGGGGTCGCAGCAAGTGGGGATGGGAGCCGACCTTGTGCAGCAATACCCTGCGGCACGACAGGTCTTTGAGGAAGCCGATCATATTCTAGGGTTTGCCTTAAGTAATATCTGTTTTGAGGGGCCAGCCGAGAGCCTTGATGAGACAAGTAATACTCAGCCCGCCCTATATGTAATTGGGGTAGCCGTACTGCGGGTACTTGAAGCTCAGTTTGGCGCGTTGACACCGATAGCAGCGGCAGGTCATAGTTTGGGCGAATTCACCGCGCTTACGGCTGCCGGGGCGCTCCCGTTTTCACAAGGGGTTGCGCTGGTTCGTGAACGCGGGCGCTTAATGAAAGAGGCGGGCGAACAGAGTAAAGGGGCAATGGCAGCACTGCTTGGCCCTGACCTGACCGACGTGCAAATAATCTGCGAGCAGGCTAGTACACAAATTGGGCAGCCTGTCGTGGTTGCAAACGATAACTGCCCCGGTCAGATCGTGATCTCTGGCGACGAAGCCGCCGTAGAATGTGCCCTTACCCTAGCGAAAGCACATGGTGCGAAGCGTGCAGTCAGGCTGGCAGTTAGTGTAGCAGCACATTCGCCGCTGATGGCGCACGCCGCTCAAGCTTTTCACCATGTGCTGATTCGCACAACATTCGAGACTCCACGCTTTCCAGTGATAGGCAACGTAAATGCGACTCCACTACGTTCAAGTGAAGATATTTATACCGAACTGAATGCCCAGCTAACCTCGTCTGTTCAATGGACTCGATCTGTACAGGCATTGTTAGGTTTAGGCACAAAAACGTTTATCGAACTGGGCGCTAAAGATGTTTTGACTGGCTTGTTGCGGCGTATTGATCGCTCGGCAAACGGTGTCGCTGTAAACAACCCTGAGACGGTAGCGGGCCTGTTAGCGCTTTAATGCTACCAGCCACTAGCAAAATCGGTGCTAGTGGCAATCCGTGCTAAGAAATTGTTTATACAGCTTTAGTTCCGATAATTAGTCTTATCAGGCTCGATCCCATAAGCTTGTTTATTATCGGGATTGCCTTTGCCTAACACCTTGCGCTGTTCGGCTGCACCTTGCTCGTTAACCTGAAAGAAGATCGCCACCGACAGGGTAAGTATAGTAAATAGTACACCGAGGACTAACCCGGTCAAGATCGACTGTAGAGTGCTAGTGCCTCTGAGCAGAGCAAACAAAAAGATAAGCATTGCCCCCGGAAAAAAGCCAACTGCGCCTGCTGTAGGCCAGCGTAACCACCTGCGGCGGATTGCAAGATACTCAACGACAATTGAAATTCCGAATAGGATCAGGCAAAGATAAGCAATAAGATCTCGCATCAAGACTCCTTACTTCCTTATACATCCAATGATACAGAAACGTTCAAGCGGTGCGCGATATACAACGTTTCAAAAAATGCTTGCAAAGCAGCAATCGACTCGTCATCTGCTGAATGAGGCCGGAGCAGAAAGGGTGGTTCGCTGCCGTGTGGTTGAGTCAACGACATCAACGCATCGGCATCGATGTCGCGGGGGATAGCACCGAAGAAGACTAGCAATAGCGCTCCATGCGGGGGTTGGATCGAGCCTGTTAGGAATAACATCGCAAAAATCTGAGTAGACGTGATCTGTGCATCTTCGAGCGGTTGGACGAAGTGCTCATCCGTCTCGAAGAAGATTCCCGGTGTGACACGCATGGCGGCGATCTGTTCGCTATCAAACTTGAAGTCGCGCATGGTCTGGCTCAACAGTAGAAAGATTAACGGATCGTCAGGACTAGGCAGTTGATTGATTAACCACAGTTCGGCAGATCGTGAGATCGGATAGGCGATATTCCCGAAACAGCCGAACGGTTGGCGGGTGCGGTTGGCAGGACAACCTTCACAGTGATGTCCTAACGGCTCAAGTTGTGCCGCCGCATCGATCATATCTTGCACGATGACTATCTGTGTTTCTTCCGTTCCATCAGGCAAACGTCGTACCATCTCGAAGCCCATCTCCGATGGCGGGCGGTTGTCACCATTGTCGCGATACAATTTTTGGATCGTAGCCGCGCGATCCCGCGCCTTGAGTCGCGAGAGCAAGCCCATTGTCGAGAGCGTTTGCTTTGGTACACAGTCCAGATCGATAACGTGGTCAATACCCATTAGGTGAATGATTCCATACAGTTTGAAGGTGAATAATTCTACCTTCTATTGTACAGGCACTTCATAAAGAGCGTCTCTTATTTTGAGCCGCCAGATTATTCAAAATCCCCTCAGCCTCGGATCTAGGTTCGGCTATTCCCACCAGCGGTACCAGACCCGCCGCGATCTGCCATAAATCCGCGCCCCACGCCACCCTACATCGCCGTAGTACAGCCATACCCAAAGAATCATCAAAAAGAAGATGCTACTCACTGCCCCAACAACAAAGCCGATTAGCCCGCCCATCTGGACATCGCGACCCGTTTTCTGGTGAATAAAAGCAGTGCCAAAAGAACCGACAACGCCCCATAAAATGGCCCATGTGAAGAAGAGTCCAACATCTCGTGCCTCCCCTGCTGCGATGAATCTACACCATCATTGTAAAGGCGAACTTTTGTGCGATTATCGCGTTCTGTCTCTCAATTTCATTCCTGTTTTGGGGTTTACAAAGACTCTCATCTTTTCCTTATTGATTGTATAATAAATAACAGGTATCCTTATTATCAGGTAACTTGATAAATATGACGAACGACTCATGGACTGCTGAACAGGCAACTCGCGAATTGATGGCAGTTTTGCCCTTGCTAAACCGCATTGTCGCGGCTGAACTGCGACAGGAAGCGGGTGAGGATACGACCATGCCGCAGTTCCGTGTGCTATCGCTGCTCTTGGAAGCACCAATTACCGTCAGTGCGATTGCCAAAAAGCGTCGCGTGAGTCTGCAATCGGCGGGTGAACTTGTCCAGACTCTTGTCGAACGCGGCTGGATTGAGCGTGTTCCAGATCTCAATGACCGTCGCCAATTTGTGTTGCATCTGACGGAAGTAGGGCAGGCGCAGCACCAAAAAGCACAAGACCGGATGCTGCTGCGGTTAGTCCCTTTTTTGGAGAAATTAAGCGAAGCTGAAATGGCAGCCGTACAGGTAGCCCTACCCGCTTTGCATCGTGTTTTGGTAGGAGAAGAAAAGGAGCAAGACTCTGATGGAAGTAACTAGTCCAGCTACGATAGCGCCTATAACTGAGATTAACACGTCAACCGAAATTGCTAATCACATGGGCATGACCCCTAAGCCGCTGATTGCGGTTGATGGTTTGACCAAGCGTTTTAACGATTTTACGGCAGTTGATAACATCAGTTTTCAGGTACAAGAAGGCGAAATCTTCGGTTTTCTGGGGCCAAACGGCGCAGGCAAATCGACCACCATTAAGATGATGTGTACCTTGCTTACGCCGACCAGCGGACATATACATGTTGCTGGACATGATGTGATTACAGACTCCGACGCGGTGCGCTCGGCAATCGGCATCGTGTTTCAGGATAATTCGCTGGATAGCGGTTTGACAGCACAGGAAAATCTCGAATTCCACTGCATGATGTACCACATTCCGCGTAACGAACGGGTACGGCGTATAAATGATGTGCTGCAACTGATGGATCTAACCGACCACAGATCGCAGATCGTCAAGACGTTTTCGGGTGGGATGCGCCGCCGCTTGGAGATCGCACGCGGGTTGCTGCACGAACCGCGCCTGCTGATTCTCGACGAACCCACTGTTGGACTTGATCCCCAAACCCGCAATTACATCTGGCAGTATGTGCGCCAGCTTCGCGAACGGCATCACACTGCGATCTTCATGACCACACACTATATGGACGAAGCCGAGAACTGTGACCGAATCGCCATCATCGATCATGGGGTAATTGTGGCGCTAGATACGCCCGTTGCGCTCAAAAAACTCGTTGGCGAAGATCAAGTTGAGCTAACAACCCGCGATAACGCGAAGGCGGCTCAAGCGATTAAGGTAGCCTATGGCTTTGATGTTACCGAGCGCGATGGAAAGTTAACTTTTCAGGTTGCCGAGGCCGATCACTTTATCCCGCGTCTAATGGCTGAACTACCTCAAACCGCCGGTAATCTAGTGATCGAAACGCTGAACGTGCGGCGGCCTTCGCTTGAAGATGTCTTTCTCAAACTCACAGGTCGCCTCATCCGCGAGGAAGAAGGCGGCAAAGACGAACGGAAACTTAACGCACGCCGCTTAGGTCGCCTCTAATCGATCTTATAGAGGCTTATCGCTCAGAGGAGAGCAAATCATGGTCGCTGGTGAAACTGTAGGGTTATCCGTCGCGCCGCCGCGCAGCGCAGTCAGGATGCGCGGTCTGGATCTGGAAGCGGTTTACGGAATTTGGCTGCGCGATCTCAAGAAGTTTTGGCGGGAACGCAGCCGTCTCTGGGGTGGGATCGCCCGCCCGATCCTGTGGTTGCTCATCTTGGGCAGTAGTCTCAAAGGATCGATCAGTGCTAGCAGTCTGAACGGCGTAAGCTATACACAGTATATTTTCCCCGGTGTCATCGGATTAACGCTGATCTTTTCGGCAATGCAATCGGCAATGAGCATTATCTGGGATCGCGAGTTTGGCTTCCTTAAAGAAGTGCTGGCGGCCCCCGTTTCTCGCCTGTCAATTATTCTGGGCAAGGCTTTGGGCGGCGCGACTCAGGCGACCCTGCAAGGGGCGATCACGATGGCTTTTGCGCCACTGATTGGGGTGCAACTTACATTGGTGATCATCGTTGAACTGCTGCTAATGATGTTTGTGGTTGCCTTCGCCTTGACAGCACTAGGGGTGGTTATCGCCAGCAAAATGAGTTCGTTTGAGGGCTTCGGCACGATCTCGAATTTTGTCGTGATGCCGATGTATTTCCTAAGCGGCGCGATCTATCTGACTAGCACTGTACCGGAATGGCTCAAACCGCTAATCATCATCAACCCGTTGAGCTACGGGGTAGATGCACTTCGCCAAATAACGGTTGGATTCGGGACATTCCCGTTTGTATTCGATGTCGGATTCTTGCTCTGCTTCGCCGTCGTAATGTTGGCGATTGCACTGCCCCTATTCAACAAAGAATAAGAATAAACAAGCACCTCACCCAGCAATCCCCTCTCCGAATTCGGAGAGGGGAGACAATTAAAAACGCGGTTAGGCTTTGACTTCAACCTCTGCGGCGACTGCGGTAGCTTCGGCTTTGGGCAGCGCATCCTCAAAGGTGATTACGCGGAATGATTCAGCGTAGTCCATCTCTTTGCCTTTGGCAGTCTCTGCTGCCCACTTGCGAACCTGTTCCGCAGGGTCCCAATCGATGATTTGACTCTTGTGCTGTCTCAGCGCTTCGATCTTCAACTCAATCGTATCGGTGATATTCACGAATGTCTCAGATGGCCCCCATGAGGTCACGTACACCTTATAGGTTTTGTGCGCCGTCAAGCCTTCATCTTCCAATTCCTTAAATAAAGTAGGCATTCCTGCTGCTGGGAATACCGCATCAAGCGCAACGGTCGCCGCTGCCCGATGGTCGGGGTGATTGATATAGTTTTCGCCTGCCCAAAGCTGAGTCGGGTCGCCTGCGATCACTGTATCAGGCCGGAACTTGCGGATCTCGCGTACAAGCCGTTTACGCAGTGCAATTGTTGCTTC
The DNA here is from genome assembly GCA_040007395.1 of Chloroflexota bacterium. Taxonomy (GTDB): domain Bacteria; phylum Chloroflexota; class Anaerolineae; order Aggregatilineales; family UBA2796; genus DATGFK01. The sequence continues at coordinate 40,386 of JBDTVG010000242.1, read as the reverse complement.
GAGCATTCCGTCAGGCTCACGCAGAAAGATCACATTCGTCACGCCGACAACCGCAGCAGCCGCAACCTGTTCGGCTTCACGGATCGCCATCGCTTCGGCTTTGGTGATATGCGGATCGAGAATACCGACATCACCGCTGGTACACAGCACGTAGCAAACTTCCGCGCCTTCTTTAACCCAACGCGCAATCGTCCCGGCGATCCCAAACTCAATGTCATCAGGATGAGCGACAATCACCATTACCCGTTTGGGTGTATAAACTTGGTTTGGCATATCTAGTCCCTTGGTGTTTTATAGAAGCATAATCTATAGATGATAACAAGGATGCGGATCATACGTTCGTGTTCGGTGGAGTGCTATAGGCTTCGATCTGTGCTAGCAGGGTGTCCAGATTGTCAGGCAGCAGATGAGCGAACTCGTCGAGCAAGCTGGCATTCCCCGCACTGTTATTAAGCACAAACACCGGGCGACCTTGTGTGTATGCACCACGTCCCGCGTAAAGTGCGCCGCTGTCGAGTCCGGCTTCGATCACCAGTACGGCTCGACTCAACCCCGTAATCAGCCGATTACGCCGCATCAGAGCGTTGGGTAACGTGCCAGTATCGGGGTGCATTTCGGAAATCAACGCTCCGTTGGCGATTATCTGTGAAGCCAACTTTTGATTCTCCGGCGGGTAAATCTCATTTACCCCACTACCTAATACTGCCAGTGTGCGACCTCCACCCTGCAATGCCCCCTGATGTGCCGCCGAATCGATACCCCGCGCCAGCCCGCTGACGACTGTCCAGCCATGCTGTGCGAAAGCAGTGGACCACTCGCCCGCCGCCTTGATCGATTCTGGCTGTGCTTCGCGTGTCCCGACAATCGCAATCGCTTGGGTATCGTTGGGCAGGAACGAACCTTTCCAGAACAGTGTGAGCGGCTTATCGTCAATAGTAGCGAGTCGTGCGGGATAGGTCGGATCGCGCCAAACTGCCGTTGTGATCGATTGTGCCGCAAAGCGCTGTAGATCAGCCTGAACAGTCTGGAGATCGATAGCACAGATACTTGCCGCAATCTGTGGCCCGATGCCCTGCACCTGACGCAATTCGCCAGCGTTGGCGGCTAACACGGCTTCGACAGATCCGAAATATTCCAGCAAACGATGGATCAGTTTCCAGCCAACGCGCTGCGTTAAGGCGAGAGCAATGATATGTGTACGCTCATCGACTGAATTGGGAGCATCGGGCAAATCGGACGACTCAGAATTGTTCATGGCGGTCTATAGGCAGGTGATAGAAGTCATCAGCATTAAGCCTACCTGCAAATGCATTTTTCTGCTCAGACCATGAAGTATGCCCAAAATAACGCGATTTCATTGATCGCCACATCGTTGGTGGTGCTGTAGAAAGCCTCATTCAGTCCGACCAATTGACAGCCCATCCGCGCATAGAATTTACAAGCCGCCGGATTCGTATTTTGGGTTTCGATCATGATGGCGCGGACTTCCAACTGCCGCGCAAAATCGAGGGCATGGCTCCATAAACGCCGTCCCAACCCCTGCCCCCGATAATCTAAATCGATCATCAGAGTCCACAGTGTGACGGTATCGTTCCAGTCTTGAATCTCCATATCTAGCAGCCCGATGAGCTTGTGATTATGTTCAGCTACACGCTGATAGGTATCGTCTGGACGTTCCAAGCGTTCGCGAATTTCTTCTTGGGCAGCACTGTTGAAGTCAAAACGATTGCCGCGATCAAAAGGCTGAGCGAGCGCTTGCTCAGCAATCTCCCAGCCTGTCGTAATCCCGTGACCTGTGCGTTGTACTGTCAGAATAGTCGATGATCGATAGGTAGGCCGGATTTCCGGCAGGCGCGGGAGATCCGCTAAGTGGAGTGGACGTACTAGCAAGGGAGCCGCTATTCAGATTGACTTACACGGGCGATTTGAGCAGGCGTTTGCCCATAGAAGCGTTTGAGTGAGCGAGTCAGATGCGGTTGATCGGCATAGCCAGCCTGATAAACTACGTCAAGGATCGGAACGCCTTGTCCCAAAAGTGTCGCCGCTTGTTGAGCACGTTCGATCTGCCCAATAGAATTTCGCGTCAACCCGGTGGCGAACAAGAAACGCCGCCGTACCGTTCGGGATGACAGATCTGGCAGTTGGTCTTGGAGTACCGCATTCACGACTGGATCGCGAATGAGCAGCCCTTCCCGAACGAGCCTGTCTACAAATACTTCGGCGTTGTCATAGTCTGGCAACTGCCACATTGAACCATTCAACCCGAAAGATTTACCTGCGCCTTCCGGCAGAATTGCATCGGCATCGACAAGATTGTTTACGGGAAGATAAGGCATAAAGGTTCCGAGCTTGAATTTGATGACGAGGAACTCACTCCCCTCGTAATTGTGCTTAAGGATTGATTTCGTCGTTGGCCCCTCAACCGAAACTCGCACCTTGCCATTCTGTCTTGTCAGAAGCAGATTCCAGCGAACATCGGCAGGGCACACAGGTGAATAATCATGCTCAACGTGACCACGCCACACGATTTCTATATAGGGAGAGTCGGATAATCTGCCTTCAAATATAGCACTCATGCCATGGGTTCCAATCTATTCAATCCAAAACGCTGGCGATATAGGTACATTTAACACCTATTTCATTTTATTTAATCGATACAAAGATAGCACAAAAGTTCTAATTCTCAAAACTCCTTAAGTTGCTAGCATTCTACGATGATTTCCGCCAAGCCGATTTTTGACAGCGAACCTTATTTGATCTAAAATGAACAATCAAAATCCAGTTAGTTCATTTTATTATTTCGCAGATCACCTCTTTCAAAACCATTCACGCAGGTTTGCACCGTATACACGCGCAGCAATGCGCTTTGTTTGTCCGTAAATCCAAGTTTTCCCCAAATGCCTATAGGAGGCTGTGTATGGCAACAGTGACAGGCGATTTCGCCAAAGGGTTCCTTGACCAGATTAACAACTGGCAGCCCAGCATAGAAGCCGTCGAAACCGGACGTGTTCTGGATATTGGCGACGGTATTGCTCGTGTTTCCGGCTTGCCCAATGTGAAGGCCAATGAACTGGTAGAGTTCGCTACCGGAGTTTTGGGAATTGCCTTTAACCTCGAAGTGGATAACGTTGGTGTCATCATCATGGGTGAGTACACTACGATTAACGAGGGTAGCGAAGTCCGGGCGACGGGTCGTATCGCCTCGGTTCCGGTTGGCCCCGGCATCATCGGACGTGTAGTCAATGCGCTGGGTGAGCCTATCGATGGCAAAGGGCCAGTACAGGCTACCGAATATTACAACGTCGAGCGTATTGCCCCCGGCGTAATCGAGCGTCAAGACGTAGATACCCCGTTGCAGACGGGTATCATTGCCATCGACGGTATTACCCCGGTTGGACGTGGGCAGCGCGAACTGATCATCGGTGACCGTCAGACGGGTAAAACCGCTGTGGCGCTGGACACGATCATCAACCAGAAGGGTCAGAATGTCGCGTGCATCTATGTCGCGATTGGGCAGAAAGAAGCCCAGATCGCCGCTGTGCGTGCCACGCTCGAAAAGTTCGGCGCGATGGATTATACGGCGATTGTCGTAGCGTCCGCAGGCGACCCCGCCGCGCTCCAATACATCGCTCCCTATGCGGGCTGCGCGATGGGCGAATACTTCATGGAACAAGGTCATGATGCGTTGATCATCTATGATGACTTGTCGCGTCACGCTTGGGCATACCGTCAAGTATCACTGCTGCTGCGCCGTCCACCGGGACGTGAAGCTTATCCCGGCGACGTGTTCTATCTTCACAGTCGTTTGCTGGAACGTGCTGCCCGTCTCTCTGAAGCACGCGGTGGCGGCAGCCTGACGGCTCTCCCCATTATCGAAACACTGCTCGGTGACGTGTCGGCCTACATTCCGACCAACGTTATCAGCATCACCGACGGTCAAATCTTCTTAGAAGCCGACCTGTTTAACGCAGGTTTGCGTCCTGCCATCAACGTCGGTATTTCGGTCAGCCGTGTCGGTGGTGACGCGCAGCGCAAGGCCATGAAGAAGGTTGCTGGACGTATGAAGGGTGAACTGTCGCAGTTCCGGGCCTTGGCTGCCTTCGCGCAGTTCGGCTCCGACCTCGACAAATCAACCCAGCAGCAGCTTGATCGTGGGTTGCGCCTGACCGAACTCCTCAAGCAGCCACAGTACAGCCCCTATTCGCTCGAAGAAGAAGTGCTGTTGGTCTATGCGGGTACACGCGGTTATCTGGATACCATCCCAGTTGATCGTGTCAAGGAATGGCAGCCGGCCTATCTGCGCTTTATGAAGACAACCTATCCACAGATCGGTGAATCGATCAATAACCCTGATACCAAATTCGACCTAACTGCCGACACTGAAAAACTGTTGCAGCAGGCGCTCACCGAATTCAACCAGAGCTTCAGCTAGGACATTACCACACCCCTAGCCGCTTTTAGGGGTAGAGCTTTCCAAAAATGCAGGGCCGCGCAGGCGACGGCCCCTACATAAAACTGTTTGGATGTAGGGGCGAGGCAGACCTCGCCCGCTGAATGATCAATATCTATCCTTGAAAGCCCCTTTCTCCTTCTTTACTACTTAGAGGAGATGCAAGCGGGGAAATTGGAGAATATATGGCAAGCGCACGCGAGATCAAACGACGTATCAAAAGCGTCAAAAACATTATGCAGGTCACGATGGCGCTAGAAGCTGTTTCGGCCTCAAAGGTACGTAAGGCGACAGCACAGGTTCTTGCCAGCCGCGCCTACGCAATGCTAGCGATGGAAGTGCTTTCGAACATCGCCACCGCGAATCAGAGTGGTACACCGCTTCACCCGCTGCTGGCAAAGCGCGAAGGTACTGGTACGATTACCATTCTGCTGCTGACCAGTGACCGAGGGCTAGCCGGCGCGTACAATAGTAATATCGTCCGCGTGGCTCGACAGTTTGCCCGCGAGATTGGCAAGCCAATCCGTTGGGTTGCAGTAGGTCGCAAAGGCCGCGATACACTACTACGCGCCAAAGAGAATCTCATTGCGGAGTTCACAGGCATTCCAGCCCAGTTGACCGTTAACTTTGTCAGACCAGTGGCGCGTATTCTGGTGGATGATTATCTAGGCGAAAAATGCGATGAAGTGTTTATCGCCTATACCGACTTCATCAATACGCTGACCCAGAAACCGCGCATCCAGCGTTTGCTGCCGCTTATCCCCGGCGATGACAATGAACTGGGCGGCTTGGAATATGTGAAGGTTCAGGCAGCGCCAACGACTGCCGCACCCGATTACATCTATGAGCCGAGTGCCGCCGGTATTCTGGACGAGATTGTCCCGAAGTTTACCGAACTCGTGATCTTCCAGTCGTTACTGGAAAGCGTTGCCAGCGAACACAGTGCTCGTATGGTAGCGATGCGTAATGCCTCGGACAGCGCGAGAACGCTGGTCGATAGCTACTCACTGTCCTACAACAAGGCGCGGCAATCAGCCATCACCAGCGAAATTCTCGACATTGTTGGTGGTGTAGAAGCGCTCAAAAAGAAATAGTTGTGTTGCTCACACGACAGTATTGATAACACCTCTACAGGAAAGAAAACATGACCAATCAGACGAACGAAACAGAAGGCTATCTGTCACAAATTCAGGGCGCAGTTGTTGACGTGCAGTTCCCCGATGCCTCCAATTTGCCCGACATCTACGATGCTATCCGTGTTCCACGCGGCACCGATGAGCCAGACTTGGTGCTGGAAGTCCAGAACCACTTGGGGCATGACCGGGTGCGTACCGTTGCGATGGATGCCACCGACGGCTTCTCTCGCGGTATGCCTGCCTTTGCTACGGGCGGGCCAATCACTGTCCCCGTCGGTCAGGCTTCGCTAGGTCGCATCTTCAACGTGTTGGGTCGCCCAATTGACAACATGGGGCCAGTCGATACCCAGACCTACTACCCGATCCATCGTGCCAAGCCCCCCTTTGACCAATTGACCACTTCGCCCGAAATGTTCGAGACGGGCATTAAAGTCATCGACATGCTGGCTCCGTTTACACGGGGCGGTAAGATGGGCATCTTCGGTGGTGCTGGTACAGGCAAGACGGTTATCATCAGCGAGTTGATCCGTTCAGTCGCGGCGCAGCACGGCGGTTACTCGATCTTCGCTGGCGTGGGCGAACGTACCCGTGAAGGGACGCAGCTTTACTACGAAATGCGCGACACCTATCATGTGCTGGATAAGACCGTCATGGTCTTTGGGCAGATGAACGAACCGCCCGGTGTGCGTCTGCGCGTCGCCCTGACAGGTCTGGCGAATGCAGAATACTTCCGCGACGAAGGCCGCGATGTGCTGCTGTTCATCGACAATATTTTCCGCTTCTCGTTGAGCGGTTCGGAAGTGTCGGCGCTGCTGGGACGTATGCCTTCCGCCGTCGGTTATCAACCGACACTGGCAAAGGAAATGGGCGACCTTCAAGAGCGTATCGCCTCGACCAAGACCGGCTCGATCACGTCGATGCAGGCCGTCTATGTTCCCGCTGACGACTACTCCGATCCGGCTCCTGTCGCGACGTTCTTGCACTTGAACGGAACCATCGCGCTCGAACGCGAACTCGCCGCGCAAGGCTTGTTCCCCGCCGTCGATCCGCTGGCAAGCACCAGCCGTTTGCTCGACCCGTTGCTGGTCGGTGAGGATCACTACAACACCGCCCGTGAAGTGCAGCGTGTGTTGCAGCGTTACAAGGACCTTCAGGACATCATCGCCATTCTGGGTATCGAAGAACTGCCGCCCGAAGACCGCGAATTGGTGGGTCGCGCCCGCCGTATTCAGCGCTTCCTAACGCAGCCATTCTTCGTCGGTCAGCGCTTCACGGGCTACGAAGGTCGCTATGTGCCGATCAAGGAAAGCATTCGCGGGTTCAAGACGATCCTCAGCGGTGAACTCGACCATGTGCCGGAGCAGATGTTCTACATGGCTGGCCCGATTGAAGACGTGACTACCCGTTACGACGAAGCCGTTGCGAAGGGCGACCTCTAAGATATATACCCTACCTGCCTCTCGCTATATTCAGTAGCGAGAGGCAGCAATAGCCGGGTAAATCTTTGAGCTATAGAAAGGCCATAACGATGACACTACAAATACAAATCGTGACGCAAGAAGGTCTGCTCTTTGAAGACGATGCGGTTGATCAGGTGAATCTTCCCGGCAGCGAAGGCGAGATGGGTATATTGCCACATCACGCCGCGCTACTGACAACTCTCAATTACGGCGAAGTGCGGATTCGCAAGGGCGGCGCGGAGGAGAGCTTCATCGTTTTTGGTGGGGTTGCCGAAGTGCGTCCAGACCGAGTGACGATTCTGGCGGATACCGCCGCGTCTTCGTATGCCATTGACGAGGCTCAAGCCGCCGAAGCCCGTCAGCGTGCCGAAGCATTAATGCGAAGCGGGCCACCCGAAGAAAAGCGCTACGCGGCGGAAGAACTGCGCCGTGCGGGTATCGAGGAAAATATCCTGCGTAAAGTCAGGAATCGTCCCCCCACTATGCGTATTAAGACACTCGAAGACAAACACGAATAAGCAAGCACTAGTATTTGACACTGCATAAGCGTCCCGATTCTGCCACAGGGTCGGGGCGCAGTGTCGATACCCTCACCTAGCCTCTCCGCTAGATATAAAACCGCCAGCAATTAGTAAATGCCGCTGATTTCGTAGCTTTTCGCACACTCGCCATCCATATTTTCCAACAATCGTTGTTCGCTGATCTTGGAAAGAGGGTTTCCAGTGCTGGGTTGCCCTGCCATACCCCCTCTGGATATGTTAAAGTCTGTTAGAATGCGTTAAAACAGACAGCGTGTGATCCCATTCCGAAATATCGCAGGGAGAGAATATGAATTTCCTGAAACAATTATCCAATTTCCTAGCACCGAAAGCCGGGCCGAGTCGCGATCCCGGACTGTATTATTACGTTCGTTGCGCCCGCTGCGGTGAGGTGATTAAGGTACGCATCAATTCGATGAACGATCTCTCGGCAAATGATGAAGGCTCGCTGTTTGTGCGAAAAGTAATCGTTGGTCGGCGCTGCTACAACCGGATCGAGGCCGAGTTTACCTACGACACCAATCGCAAACTGATCGATACCGAGATCAACGGTGGCACATTGGTTACGCAAACGGATTACGATACACAGCAGCAGACCGCTACTCAATAACACTTCGACTTTTTCCGTAAACGGTCTGTCGGCGGATGGCAGGATTTTCTCTCAAGATATTTACCTGCTAGCATATTTAACAAAATTGCCGATAATGTAATTACTGTTTAGGAGTAAAGTGTTATGCCATCTCGTGCGGTATGGTACAAAAAGGGAAGCATCATTTTGTTTGAAGTGAGCGATCCCCTGACCATTGATGATCTTGAAACCGGAGCCGAAGAAGTGTGGGCACTGGCAACCGAGATACGTGAACCTGTCGATATGATCTTCGATTACGTAAAGGTCACGGATTTTCCGCGTGGCGTGCTGCCTATCGTGCGCGAACACTTTACCCTGCCCACGTTGGATCGTGTGGCGTTGGTCGGGGGCGAACCACTGATCGAGATGATGATCATTACCCTGACTCGTGCCACGTTCCGCCCCGATCCCACCATACATGCCACTGTTGAGGAAGCCGCCGACGCACTGCGCCGACTTGCCGAAGATGGCAATCGCTGAACCCGCGCCGAGTTACACTCCGTATATTCTATTTATCAGCTAAAACAGACACACTTGAGCAGTTATGCGCCAGTGTGTTGAACCCTTTTGCCTGCGATTTGACTCTTATTAATTGTAAAGCGAGTAGTCAATTCGCTTTGCAGGAAATCTATCGATCTCAAATCAAGTCAATAGGAGTCAAGCTGTGCTTTATCCAAAAAACCTACCAAATTGGGAACGAGTTCTGCGTGTTGTAGCCAGTCTAGGCATGGTTGCCTATGCGTTACTCGGCGCAAATCCTCCGCTGATAACCGGATTACTCTTATTCAGCGCGTTGTTCGTCGTTGTCACTGGCTTTGTCGGGTTTTGCCCGATGTGTGCGTTGTTTGGGCGTAAACTGAAAAGCAAGAACCTGCAAGGGTAAAAGACAACAACCAGCCCATGTTAAAGACCATACCTCAAGCGTTAATCATCGCGGCACAGAACGGGGACTCAGAAGCGATCAATGAGCTTTTGATGCGCTGCCAACCTGACCTTCAATGTTTTGCCCGTAAAGTATGTGTCACACCCGAAGATGTTGAAGATGCGGTTCAGGAAACGCTGTGGATCGTCAGCCAGAAGATTGGTACGTTGCGCGTGATCTCAGCTTTTACCACGTGGTTGTTCCGTGTGGTTAAGCACGAATGTCACCGATTGCTACGATCCGACCCTTGGGAAGTAACGATTCCGCTTGATCTATGTGATCCTGCCACATCAGAAGTTCAAGCAATACCAATGGAGGCAATTGTTGCTGCTATTGCCCAGTTAATACCGATCTATCGTGAAGTGCTTATCATGCGCGACGTTGAGAATATGACCGCGCCTGAAGTTGCTGAGACATTGGGAATCACAGTGGAGGCGGTCAAAAGCCGCCTTCATCGTGCTCGACTGATGGTTCGAGAGATACTAAAAGAATGGGTCGATTAAGAAAATCAGCCCATTCTTTCTTTAGCTGTGTGCTGTGGGTCGTAGAGGACTCGAACCTCTGACCTCGTCGATGTCAACGACGCGCTCTAACCAACTGAGCTAACGACCCGAATGTTAAGCATTATAGACGAGCAATACTGTCTTGGCAAGGTTTTATTTCCGGTAAATGTTATCTCGCCTGCTTATATGCTTAGATAATTACGCGGAAGTCTGCCCTGTGAGCATCCCGATAATCCGCTCTGTGGCAGGATGATCCTGCTGCTTGAGATCGGCAATCACTGCGTCAATGTCGTAGGCGACCCGCCGAAACGCGATGTTGGCTGTCCCGTCAGTAAAATCTACAAGGACGTAACAAGCCCGCTGTTCGTCTTTGGGTAGGCCCACTGCGCCCACATTAACGACGCGCCACTGCCCCAGATCGCGATCCATCGGAACATGGGTATGACCGCCAAAACCTAGCCGCCCTTCTTGATCAAGAAATTGATCAAGTGTTTCCTCGGCAGGAGTATCGGGTAAGAGCATGTACTCATCATTGCCCGGCGCACCGTGATAGCCAATGACCCAACCATAGCCGGGGATATGTAGTTCTACCTCATGCTGGAGTTTGCTCAGATATTCGTAGTCCGCATAGCTGAGTTGTGCCATTGTCCACCCATAAGTATCGACAGCCTGATGCAGCTTAGTAGGAAACTGCTGCCACTCGGCTTCATCTTTGGGCGGCGTAGCGATAATCTTGCCAGTAGTTACATAGCGATCCGTGTTCCCACTGATCACTTGAACTTCCGGTATCTCGCGGATCATCTGTAAGCATTCGGTGGGGCGTGGCCCTAACGCACACAAATCGCCTAAGATCCACGTTTTATCTGCGCCCCCCGCCTCTTTTAGATCGGTAAGGACGGCTTCAAATGCTTTCTGGTTGCCATGAATATCTGCCAAAATTGCAAGTCGCATAGGGTTTCTTTAACTTGACTGCTTGAGGGTAACACTAGAATTATAGCATGACAGCCTGTCATCGGAGGCAAGATACTTCCGAGAAACATTTACGGCTCTATCACATGGCGCATCTCGACGCGAAACTCGACAGGTTCATAGACGACATATTGGCGAGATCGATTTCCAGCGAGGAGTTGCAGCAGCAGCGCGACTCCCAACGTGATGATCCAGAGTACAACATCGGCTGGCTCAATCCCGGTTTCGATTTGTACGGACTGTCGAATTTGCAACGCAGTAGGTACTACCTCGTCGAGAATCTCCCAACCTTCATTCTGCCGTTGATCAAGTTCGGTTAGGATTTGTTCTTTGAAGTTCTCCCAAAAGAACTGGCGTGCCAGCGCTGCCGTATAAGACTCGTGACCTGCCAGCGTAACCCAAGTGCTGTGCGGCTCGAAGGTCGTATAGACAAAGTAGCGATATTCCCATTTAATATCCATTGACTGGATAAATAAGTTGGTATCCACAATATTTAATGTCTTTTCTGCCCAATTCCAAAATGGTGTTTAACAGTAAAACCTGAACCTATGGCTTAACGGGAATAGCAGCCTTGAATAGATTTTCAAGGCTGCTCATAGACATTTGCCTACCTTAGCTTAATTTGAAGCGCGTCTATTCCTGCTTTATCTCTTGCTTGGTCGTACTCGTTTCCGCCTCCTCGACATGAGGAGTACTGTCACCGTTTTGATGATGCAGGTGATGGATCTGGTAAGGAACACTGGTAACAGCGATCCGTTCTAACCCTTGAAGTGCAAGATTAAAAATGATCGCGCTGTTCTGGTGCAAAATCTGTTCAAGTGGCGTATCGGCAGCCAAATGTCCCAGAATTACATTGATATAGCCTTCCGGTTGCTTTTCGAGTGCATCCTCGACACATTCCCGGATTGGTCGAATCAGTTCCCGATAAGGCGACTCAATGATGATGAGTTCGCCCTCCTTACCCACACGTTCATCCCACTTCTTTCTGACCAATGCTGCTTTCTCAGGGCTAGTGGCAATGTGAATCGCCTTCCAAGGGCAGCAGGCTGACTCAGCATAGTCTATCATCCGTAGTGTCCCTGCGTGAACATCTTCAATGAATATCAAGCTCTGCACAGGGCCAACCAACCGTTTGACTTTCTTACTGGAAGCACTCAATTCTTGTGCCACATCCCGATAGTGATGGTGAATGCGAAAAAATACAAAGACCAGCGCTGGGATTAGCAGCACGATGAACCATGCGCCTTGCGCGAACTTCGTCAGCGCGAAGACAAACATCACAATCCCGGTGGAAACGGCTCCGATGGCGCTCAGGACAATTTTTGACCGCCAGTGGGGATCATATTCAAGGGTAGTGGCCTCGGTTTTGATCACTTCACCGGGCTTCATCTTGCTGACTTTCCAAGTGCGAACGACCATTCCCGTCTGGGACATGGTAAAGCTCAGGAACACGCCAATCGCGTACAGTGGAATCAACGCGGAAGTTTCGGCGCGGAAAAAGACGACCAGCAAAGCAGACAACAGGCCCAGTACCCAAATTCCCGTTGAGAAAACCAGCCGCGAGCCACGAATAGTCAACTGACGCGGTAAGAAACCGTCTCCAGCGTGCAACGCCGCCAAGCGCGGAAAATCCGCATAGCTGGTGTTTGCCGCCATGAGCAGAATCAATGCGGTTGCCATCAAGGTTAGGTAGTATAAGGGGCCGCTACCATAAATAGACCGCGCTATTTGCGAGATTATGGTTTCCTGATTCGAAGGCAATGCGTGAATTTGGTTTGCCAGCAGCGTAAAGCCTAGGAACAACGTGATCAAGATTCCGCTCATCCACGCGAGTGTGATCGCTGCATTCTTGCTTTTTGGTTCCTCAAAGGCCGTAATGCCATTTGAAATTGCCTCAATCCCCGTCAGTGCGGTACAGCCGCTGGAGAAAGCTCGCAAGATCAGAAACCACCCTAACGGCTCAAGCATCCCATGCTGGATCATCTGTACGCCTTGAATAGGGCTGAGTTGACCTGTGGCATAGCGAAAGCCGCCAATGCCAACCATCAGAAAGGCTAGCGCTAAAAAGACATAGGTCGGAATCGCAAAAATGCGTCCGGACTCTTTTACCCCTCGCAGGTTGACAACAGTCATCAGGATGATCACTGCCAGCGCGATCTCAACACGAAAATCTCGCAAGCTAGGTATCCCAGAGGTGATTTGCTCTACTCCACTGGAAATACTGACGGCTACTGTCAAGATATAGTCGGTCAGCAGTGCCGCGCCCGCTATTTGTGCAGGTAGTTCCCCTAAATTATCGCGGGCGACAATATACGCACCACCGCCGCCGGGATAAGCATGAATGGTTTGTCGGTACGATAAAGTTACAATCACTAGTAGCGTACAGATAGCCAGCGCAATTGGTATGGAAATTGCAAAAAAACCGGCTCCGGCAAACGCCAAAACAACAAGGATTTCTTCAGTCGCATAGGCTGTAGACGATAGCGCATCCGAAGCAAAGACCGCTAGCCCTACGACTTTACTCACCGCTTGATGAGGTAAGTCGTAGGTGGCTAAAGGCTTGCCAATCAGAAAGTGCTTCGCAGACTGCCATATGGGTTCTTTAGTAGATGATGCCATAATACCCCCACACAAAGAAGTTCAAGCAGTAGTGCAGTATACATTCGATCAGATAAAGCGCATTGGCAGTCTTTACAAAAAATTGATACAGATTGCCTATTGCCCTGATACGTTCTTTACCCGAATGAGCGTAGACTGTTAGAGATAACAATAGATTGGTCTGAGATCCGATTGAGATGTGCTTACGATGATCATGGTTCAAATGTCCGAGCGGGCTTGGACACTTAAAGCGATTCACCTTGCTTGCACCCTCGCACGTGGCACAAACACTGGGGTTGCACTGGTTAAAATGCTGCCCGTGCAACATTTGGGATGGCTTGGCACAGAGTTTGGGTACCAGAACTTTACTCAGCAAGATCATCTTGAACTGCGGGATTATCTTGCCACAGCCGAAGACTATGCGGTAGAAGTTTCCACGCACGTTTTTCAGTATGCCACACTATATGATGCCATCGCAGATGCCGCGAATTACGTTAAAGCCTCGATTGTTTTTGCGAATATCCCCGATAGCCGTATTCCCTATTGGCATAAGTTTCAGATCTGGAGTTTGCGCCAACGCCTGATTAGCCATCAGCAGAAGCTATACATGCTTGATACTCCAATCGAAACTAGCACTCATGAACATTGGTCGGATGAGCCATTGCTGATAAGGTAACCGACTGGTAAGATCTTACAACATAAACGCCCCTTGTACACCCCAAAAATGCGTGAATTTTGTCTCAACTTGCTGCTATAATTTAGATTCATTGCTAGATTGCTCAATGATGTAGGTGAGGGTGATTCTCTCTCTCCGGCGCTACGGGTTCGCCGCGTTGATGGCGTTTGGCGCAACGCTGCTGCTTTGGGGACTGCGCGATGTATTGACCACCGCCAACTTTTCACTCGTCTATTTACTGGTAGTGCTGGTAGTGGCGGTGTATTATGGAACGGCTCCCTCTCTTTTTACTGCCTTGATCAGTTTCCTAAGTTTTAACTTTTTCCTCGTCAAGCCGCTGTATACCTTTTTTGTTGCCGATCCGCGTGATGTGCTTGATCTCGTGATCTATTTGGCGTGTGCTGCATTGACCGGGCAACTTGCCTCCTACGCCCGCAACCAGAGGCGTGATGCTGAACAGCGGGCGAATGAACTCAATATCCTGTACGAAGCTGCCGCCGCCTTTAATCAGCTTACCGACTCCGAATCAGTTTACCGCACGCTCGATCATATTTTGCATGAACGGCTGTCGGTGCTACATACCGAAGTGTTGCCACCGATCTCCCTTCTAGATACAGACGGACAAAACCGCCTCAATTTGCCACTGAGTATTGGCGCACATCGGTACGGCATATTACGTATAACCTTTACTCGACCTCCAACTTCTGCGCTTACCCGGTTGGCAAGCATTTGCACCTCGCAAGCCGCAACCGTCTTGCAGCGCATCGAACTCGCTCACCATATTCAGGAAAGCGAGAGTCTGAAAGAGGCGGATCGGTTAAAAACCGCTTTACTGCACGCGGTTTCGCATGACTTACGGACTCCGCTCACGATTATCAAAACCTCTGCAAGTAACCTCTCACGGCTTGACAGTACCTTACCACCGCCAGATCGGCTCGACATGCTTCACGCGATTGAGTCCGAAGCTGATCACCTTAATAAAATGGTCGGCAATTTATTGGATATTTCGCGGTTGCAAGCGGGCGCACTACAAATTAATGGCGCGTTGAACAGCCTAGAAGAAGTTGCGGGCGATGTCGCTGCCCGTACTTGGCAGGTTACGGGCACTGAACGCATCGTGATCAACTTTCCGCCCGACATGACCCTTGTCTATTTTGACTACGGGTTAGTGCTTCAGGCATTAAGCAATCTCGTAGAAAATGGATTGCGTTACGAACCCTCTGACTCGCGACTCACGATTGCTGGTAAAATCATTGGTCATGAGGCACAAGTTGCTATCGTCAATCATGGGCCAAGTATTCCAGCCGCCGAGCGTGACCTGATTATGGAACCCTTTTATCACAGCGCAGGCGGGAATACTGGGCTTGGGTTAGCCATCGCCAAAGGGATCATCGAAGCCCATCAGGGTCGCTTGTGGGTCGAAGATACCCCCAGTGGCGGCGCAACGTTTATCTTTTCGCTTCCTTTAACTAACATGGATACAGAATAAGCACATATGAGAATTCTGGTTGTGGACGATGAGCCACAGATACGCAAGCTGCTGCAAACAGGCTTAGAAGGGTATGGATATCAGGTGGTCACGACAGGTGATGGTCAATCGGCGCTGGTAGCAGTTGCCCAGCAGCAACCGGATGTCATTATTCTGGATATTGCGCTGGGTTCGTCGCCCGATGGGCTGGAAGTGTGTCGCCGACTCCGCACATGGAGCAAAACACCGATTATTATGCTCTCCGTTCGCAACGATGAAAAAACCAAAGTGAACGCCTTGAATGCTGGCGCGGATGACTATATGACCAAGCCATTCGGCATGGAGGAACTTCAGGCGCGGATTCAGGCGATTTTGCGGCGCAGTGTTGTCACCGATCAGACTACGCCAACCGCTGAGATTTGTATCAAGGGCATTGTCATCGATCTCGCGAATCGCCGTGTGACATTAGAAGGGGAGGAAGTACATTTTACGCCAAAGGAGTACGATTTGTTGTGCCTGCTTGCGAAACACCCCGGCACAGTGATCACGCATGGCACACTTTTGAACAAGGTATGGGGTGCAGGCTACGAAGGTATGGAGCACTATGTCCGCGTCTTCGTGAACCAGATCCGCCGCAAGTTGAAAGAGAATCCAGCCCGCGATATTCGTTATATTATCAGTGAACCGGGGATTGGCTATCGCTTCGTGGAGCCGGAATAACTCACTTGGAAGTTATGCCAGGTAGTGGGCAAACAGATTGAATGGCTTATGACTCTTTTTACACGGAGTTTACAAAGTATTCACATTTGCCTTGTAATTTGTCGCTTTGCTTAATAGGTAGGCAATGTATAGGGAGGATAGGTTAATGCGTTTACGAAACAGCACTTTGCTGGCGATAATAGGTGTAATGGTATTGATAGTCACGACTCTGCCCCTGACCACCCTGCACGCGCAGGACAGCGGCAAGGTCATTATCTCGTTGGCAGTATCCAGCGCCAGCCGGGATATTTACAGCGATCAGATGATTGCCGATTTTCAGG
Organism: Chloroflexota bacterium; assembly: GCA_040007395.1. Lineage (GTDB taxonomy): Bacteria > Chloroflexota > Anaerolineae > Aggregatilineales > UBA2796 > DATGFK01. Next base: position 23,997 of record JBDTVG010000242.1, on the reverse strand, counting down.
CAGCATATCCCAATATAACCCTTAACATCGTCAAAGACGATCCGTCGATTCCTTCGCCAACGGCAGGACTCGACGCTTATTTTACAGGACTACAGACATACACGAATGTCGCTGATGTCTTGTCCATCGATTCGCGCCGTGTACCGTTAACTTCGGCAGCGACGAGTGCGGGGTACTTTTTGGATCTATCTCCATTAGTAAACGGCGACAAGTCGGCAAATGTAGACGACTTTTACCCGGCTGTTTGGCAGTCGTTCCAGTGGGACAAAGGGATTTGGGCGCTGCCCACCAGCACCGATGCGTTGATTCTCAGCTACGATCCAGCGGCGTTTGACAAAGCAGGGTTGGCGTATCCTAACGACAAATGGACGCTAACCGATCTGGTCAATGCGGCGAACAAATTGACGATTAAAGATGCCAGCAATACGGTGACGACACCCGGCTTAAGCGTCTCTGGCAGCGATGCGGTGCTATTCCGCAGTTTGCTCGGTGAAAACCTTTTCGATGCGAATAGTCTGCCCAGCCAACCACAGATCGACAAGCCCTCAACCGAAGCGCTACTCGATGCATGGGTACAGCTCCAGACTGATGGCGTAATTAGTAAGAGTTTCAACGACTTTCAGACCGCACCAATCAGCATTGGGGCAGTCTCGAACTTTGTGCGGATTGATACCACGAAAAACCCACGTGTTGCCGTTATGCTGCCGGGCGGCAAATCGGGATTAACTGTACAGGGCTTTGCCATCAGTGCTGGAACGCAGCACCCTGAACAGGCTTTTGCACTGGCGAACTTCCTGACCACACGTCCTGAACTGACCTCACGTGGTGGAATTGCCCCTGCCCGTAAGAGTCTTGTCGGGGCGCAGACCTCCGGTGGAGGCAATGGTGGCGGACCGGGCGGACCGGGTGGGCCGGGCCGTAATCGCAATCTCACCCCCGAAAATCAGGCGTTGATCGATAAGGCGCTTGCCAACGGCATCCCGCCTGCTGATATTCGTTTTGCCGAATATCTCGATATTGCACTAACTAACATGACCACGAATGCGGTCAGTTCCAAAGACGCTTTGCAAGCGGTTGACGCACAGGCGACTCAGGATGAACAAGCCGCCATTGCCAAGAAATCGACGGTTGCCGTCAGTGTAGCAACGCCAGTACCGACTCCGGTACTGACGGCTGGAAAAGTGGCGATCAAGTTCGGCATGATGTCGTTTGTTTCGCCGCTGCCCAATCAGGATAAATGGGATACAGTGATCAATCAGTTCATCAGTACCGATCCGCAGGTTGGACAGGTGGTCTTTGATACCGCTCAACGCTTCGGTCAACTGGACAGCACTGTCGAAGCCTACGATTGCTTCTATCTGCCCTACAATGCCGTTCCTAGTGCGAATTTGGGACTACTGTTCAACATCGATCCATTTCTCACCGCTGACAGCTCGTTCGATAAAGCGGATGTAGTTGGTAATGTGCTGACTCAGCTTCAACGTGACAACAAAACATGGGGCTATCCCATCGTTGTCCAGCCTACCATTATGAAGTACAACACCCAAGACTTCGCAAAGGCCAATGTTCAGGCACCACAGAATAACTGGACGGTAGACGCATTCAACGATGCGGTCAAAGCCCTACGACCCGATCCCGCCGACCCAGCACCATTTGCCGCTGCCAATACCAGTGGCGGTCACTTGTTGATCCTCATGGCGGCTTATGGTGGCCTTCCGCTGGACTATCGCACCAACCCGCCAACCATCAACTTTACTGACCCAACGACTGTTGATGCTATCCGTCAGGTGTTGGATCTCGCTAAAAATGGTTACATCAAATATGACGCGCTGAGCGGGTTCAGCTTTGGCGGCGGGCGAAACACCCTCGAAAACGCGATCTATAGCGATGTATTGAATTCGCTCAATACGCGCCCGCAAGCAACAAATGGTCAGAATGTTTACAAGGGTGCGCCTTATCCGACGGGCAAGACATTCTCGGCAGCTTCTTACACGATTGGCGCGGCCTACATCAGCGCCAAATCGCAGAACCCAGAAGCCTGCTATCGTTGGATCAGTACCATTGCCAAGCACCCGGAACTGTTCAACGCTATGCCCGCTCGCGCATCACAGGTCAATAACCCAACACTAGCGGCTGATCAGGGAGCCGATGTTGTGGCGCTCTACAACCAGATCGATGCCGAACTAAAAGATCCCAATACGGTATCGCTGCCTGCACTGGCTGGTGGTGGCACTTCGCCCGCCAATTTCCTGATGCAGCACTGGCTCTACGAAGCCTTCGACAACTACGTGCTGAACAATGCCGACCTAGATTCATCGCTCAAGGATGCTGAGGGCTACGCCAAAACCTATCAGGGCTGCGTCGCCAATATCGCACCCTTCGATCCTTCGACGCAAAATCAGCGTGACTACAATCAGCAGTATCTAGCCTGTGCCACTCAAGCCGATCCACGTATGAAAACCGTCTTCGGCGGCTGATTAGCAGCGGTTTGGAGGGGCGTACTTTAACCAGTACGCCCTTGCTCATCGACATGCACAGAGGGGAAAGCCCAATAGAAGTAATGTTTGACACACCTCTTTCCCCTCTGTAGAATAATTACAGAACAACTGAATAGTGTTGAGGTGACCCGATAGCCCGGATGCTAGGGTGTAAAGGTGGAAGCTGGTGCAAGTCCAGCGCTGTGTCGCAACTGTAATCGATCTGCTGTTCGTGCATTATTCGCGTAGATCGGAAGCCAGGATGCCTACCTCAACTGACGCTCAAGTAACCCTTCTCGGAACAGGTAGGGAGAGCAGTTACACGCACCGCCATTAATGCGGTATTGTGTGTTTGCACTTCCTATCTCACCCGATCCGAACAGGTCGGGTTTTTTGTTATTTGCTAGGTAAGGAGTATCGCCAGCATGGTTGTGAAAAATATTGTATCGCTTATTCCCAGTGCCACCGAGATTGTCTGTGCATTAGGCTTCGAGGCGCAGTTGGTCGGGCGCTCTCACGAGTGCGATTACCCGATTACGGTGCAGCAATTGCCACCTTGCACAGAACCGAAGTTTGACCCACATGGAACCAGCGGCGAGATCAATATGCAGGTCAAGGAAATTCTGCACGAGGCGCTGTCGGTCTATAATGTCCATACCGACTTACTCAAGCAGTTACAACCAGAGGTGATCGTTACCCAGTCACAGTGTGAGGTATGTGCGGTCAGCCTTGCCGATGTAGAGCGTGCCGCGTGCGATTGGTTGGATACGTCGGCGCAAATTGTATCGCTAGAACCTAATGCACTGGCAGATGTATTCAGGGATATTCAACGGGTCGCTCAAGCACTCGGCGTACCTGAACGGGGCGACGTATTTGTAGCACAGATGAAACAGTACATGGCTGGAATCGAACAACAGTCCCGCAATATCGCCCACCAACCCACTGTCGCCTGCATCGAATGGATCGACCCATTGATGGCAGCCGGAAATTGGATGCCAGAATTGGTCGAAATGGCAGGCGGCGTGAACTTGTTTGGTCAAGCGGGACAACATTCGCCTTGGATGACATGGGCGGATCTACAGGCGCAAGACCCCGAAGTGATTGTATTGCTGCCCTGTGGCTATGATATTGCCCGCGCTTGTCAGGATGTCCCGATCTTGACCCAGCAGCCCGGTTGGGCTGAACTGCGAGCTGTGCAGCAGCATCGCGTTTATGTGACTGATGGCAACCAATACTTCAATCGCCCCGGCCCCCGTCTCAGCGACTCATTGGAAATTCTGGCAGAGATTCTCCATCCCGAAGTTTTCCACTTTGGACATGAAGGATCGGCATGGCTGAGATTATGACCGAAGCACTACGTCGCCAGAACCTGAAAAAAGGCTTGATCATTGTTAATACAGGCAACGGTAAAGGCAAAACTAGCGCCGCATTGGGCGTGATGACCCGTGCTTGGGGTCGCGATATGAAGGTCTGTGTAATCCAGTTTATCAAGACGGAAACTGCCAACTTTGGCGAGCACAAAGCCGCCCGCAAAATGGGTATCGAATTTTTGAGCAGCGGCGATGGCTTTACATGGTTGAGCAAAGATCTGGATGAGAGCGCTGCCAAAGCCAAGCACGGCTGGGAACTGGCAAAGGCTAAGATCGTTAGCGGGGATTATCATATCATTATTTTGGATGAAATGACCTACTGCTTTAGTTTTGGTTGGCTAGATTTTGCCGACGTGCGGGCATGGCTGGACGCGAACAAACCGCCCATGCTGCACCTGATTATCACTGGGCGCGATGCCATCCCCGAATTGATCGAGTACGCCGATTTGGTCACGGAAATGCGCGAAATCAAGCATCCCTTCACCGATCAGGGGATTCTGGCACAGCCGGGGATCGAATTCTAAACGGAGCAATATTACCTGATGGATGCCTTCGAGTGCGATCAGCTAATGGATCAACAACAGCAATCTGGGCGCTCATGGCTGGAATTTTTGCGTGTGCCGTCGCTGAGTGCAGGCGTATATCATTTGTCGGCTGGCGGAGCCGATCTGCAACAGCCGCATACCGAAGACGAAGTGTACTATGTGGTCAGCGGGAGCGCCTCGATTCGGGTTGGGGAAGAATCGCGTTCAGTAAAAGCAGGTAGCATTGTTTATGTGGCAGCAAATGTGGAACACCGCTTTTTCGACATTAGCGAAGATTTAACCGTGCTAGTCTTTTTTGCGCCCGCCGAATATTCGCGTAGTGAGTCCTATGCTGGCTAATCTAATCGAACCGCTGATCGACGCATTCGCGTTTTTGACGATACTGCCTGTAGGTCGCATTTCGAGTGGACATCCGGGACGTTCGTTTGCGTTCTATCCTATCGTCGGTTTGGTGATTGGTGTAAGCGTTGCCCTTGCCGCCTCGATTCGCTTTCTGCCACCGGACTTGACCGCGTTTGTGGCGCTGCTGATTTGGGTCGTATTGACAGGCGGCCTGCACCTCGATGGATTCGCTGATTCATGTGATGGACTACTGGCAACCGTTGCGCCCGAACGCCGCTTGGAGATTATGAAAGATCCTCGCACCGGATCGTGGGCGGTGGTTGGACTCGTGCTGCTGCTGCTTGGCAAGTGGATCGCGCTGCGGAGTGTGCCGCCTCTGCTGCTAATTTTGCCGCCGATTATGGGCCGCTGGGCAATGGTACTGGCAGTAGCGCGATTTCCGCGTGCGCGGTCAGCGGGGTTAGCAGTCTACCATCGTGATGGCTTCGGACGTACTCAGCTTATCGCCGCCACAATAATAACCGTACTTGCCGCCATATTATTCGGCTGGCGAGGAGTCTTGCTATTGGTGCTGACTCTGCTTTTCGTTGTGATTGTCGGGGGATGGATGGCGAAACGCTTGGGCGGCGGGCTGACCGGCGATAGTTACGGGGCACTCTGTGAACTGGTCGAGATGTTATCGTTGATCCTGCTCAGTGTGGTTTGATTCATGGCTAATATGGCTAAACTGATCTTTATTCTGGGCGGCGCACGCAGCGGCAAAAGCAGCACCGCCGAACGATTAGCGCTGGAACTTGGCGGGGAACATGTCCTGTACGTTGCCACCGCCCAAGCCTACGATGACGAAATGCGGGAACGCATCGCTGCTCATCAGCAGCAGCGTCCGGCAGGCTGGCATACTCTTGAAGCACCGCAGCATGTGGCGGAGGAAATACGTCAGACAGCCTTGACCGATGTCATCTTGCTGGATTGTATTACTTTGTTGGCTAGTAATGCGCTCCTAACGCTGCCAGAAACATGCAGCCAAGCCGAGGCAAATGCCGCGATCCTAAGCGAGATTGACGACCTGTTGGCGCTACAACAAACCAGCACTGCTACATGGATTATCGTCAGCAATGAAGTAGGCATGGGTATTGTGCCACCCTATCGACTTGGACGCTTGTATCGCGATGCACTTGGTGCGGCAAACCAACGTATCGCCCTTGTCGCCGATGAAGTGCTGTTAATGGTCGCTGGCTTGGCTTGGCGACTCAAATGAATTACTCCGCAGCAAGCTACAGAATGTTGTCCCAACGGCGAGGCAGGTTTTGATGCGTTTGCCCTGACTCTGTTTAAACATTCATCAAACGGTTAAAATTAAGGGTAATTCCAGCGAGTTTCATCAACATGAAGAGGCCAGTCCGTGCAAAACGATTCATTGTGGTATAAAGATGCGCTATTTTATGAGCTTCCCATCAAGACTTTTTTCGACTCAAACGGTGACGGCATTGGCGACTTTCCGGGTTTGACGCAAAAGCTTGACTATATTCAAAAATTAGGTGTCGATTGCATTTGGCTACTGCCGTTTTATCCTTCGCCCTTACGCGATGACGGCTATGACATCTCCGATTACTATGATGTCCACCCCAACTATGGGACGCTCAAGGACTTCAAAGTGTTCTTGAAAACAGCGCATCGCCGCGGTCTCAAGGTTATTGCTGATCTAGTAATCAACCATACCTCTGACCAGCATCCTTGGTTTCAGGCTGCGCGCAGCGATCCCAAGTCGCCCTATCGTGATTACTATGTATGGAGCGATACCCCTCTAAAATATCAGGAAGCGCGAATTATCTTTACCGATACGGAGCGATCAAACTGGACGTGGGATGAGCAGGCAGGCGCATATTTCTGGCACCGCTTTTTTTCGCACCAACCCGACCTGAACTATGACAATCCACACGTCCAAAAGGCAATGTTCAAGGTGATGGACTATTGGCTGGATTTGGGGTTAGACGGCTTTCGGACAGACGCAGTTCCTTACCTTTACGAGCGCGAAGGGACGAACTGCGAAAATCTGCCAGAGACACATGCCTATCTCAAGCGGATGCGAAAACATATTGACGAGAAGTATAAAGGGCGTATTTTGCTAGCGGAAGCGAACCAATGGCCTTCCGATGTCCGAGCCTATTTCGGTGATGGTGATGAGTTCCACATGGCCTTCAACTTCCCAGTTATGCCGCGTCTATATATGGCAGTACGGAGAGAAGATCGCTTACCGATTGTCGATATTGTCCACCAGACTCCAGCCATTCCTGAGGACTGCCAATGGTGTCAGTTTTTGCGTAACCATGACGAACTTACGCTCGAAATGGTCACGAACGAAGAGCGCGATTATATGTATTCCGAGTATGCCAAAGATCCACGCATGAAGATCAATGTGGGCATTCGGCGGCGGTTGGCTCCATTGCTGGATAATGGTCGCCGCCGTATTGAACTGCTGCACGCACTGCTATTTTCGCTGCCCGGTTCCCCGGTCATTTACTACGGCGACGAACTGGGGATGGGTGATAACATCTATCTGGGGGATCGCAATGGGGTACGCACGCCGATGCAGTGGAGCATTGATCGCAACGCGGGCTTTTCCGACGCAGATAGCGCCCAACTCTATGCTCCAGTGGTCAGCGACCCTGTTTACGGCTATATGGCGATCAATGTTGAAGGGCAGCAGCGAACACCATCATCACTGCTCAACTGGATGAAGCGTGTGATCCACCTTCGTAAGCTCAATCCTGTGTTCGGACGCGGCGCGATCACGTTTTTTCAGCCAACCAACACCAAAGTGCTAGCCTTTGTCCGTTCACTCGGAGATTCAAACATTCTGTGTGTAAATAACTTGTCGCGTTTTGTGCAACCCGCCGAACTCGATCTGAGTGTATTTGCCGGATATACACCCGTAGAACTTTTTGGCGAGACACGCTTTCCACCTATCGGTGAACTGCCCTATTTTGTCACACTTGGCCCGCATTCGTTCTATTGGTTCCGGCTAGAGAAAGCCGTCTAAGGCAAGGGTGAAACTTAAGCCGTCTCAAATTTTGAAGGAGTGATAAAACTAAGACCCCCAAGTAAGCTGCATGTTGGGGGAAATGCAGAACTTAGGGGTCTTGGCGATACTGGTTTATTGCACTTATGCTCGTATCCCCTCGCCTCATGAAAGGTACTCCAAGTAATGCCATCCTACACGATCAGTCTTCGGTGTGACGCACATATTCTCGGAAGATCGGGCTGAAGATTTCGGCGCTGCCCCGTTGATCCAGTTCATGAACCAATCCCTTCGATTTTAGTTCCGCCATCGAAGTCGCTTCATCCTTACTGGGACGGTTATGGGTCGCAATGCGCTTGAGTACGATCCGTTCGCCGGGGCGCAGCGGATCCCAGATTTTCTTGCATTCTCTCGTTGTCGTATCATTGATCAGCAATAGCAGCATTTGTTGAATAGTTTGAGGTTGATTCTTTACCTGCTCCAAATGCCGAAAAGACGCGCCGATCAAACCGGGATGTCCACCTGTGACTTCGATGATCATTTCACGGGTGCGAGTCCGCAGTGGATATTCATAGCGCTTCTCCAGATCGAGCAGCATATCCGTCGCATCTTTTGCATCATACGGGCCAATCGCAAACGTATTATCGGAAAACAATTCGTAGAATGTTTCGACTTCGGGCCATTGATCTTCTGGGCGCTGGTAAGGAATTTGCTTGCGTGTGGCTACCATATACGTTAGGCGATATTTGTAAGAGTCGCGCAGCGCACGCAAATTACGAAACAACTGCGCGTCGAAGCGTTCGAATACAAAGTCAAACTCGTCGAAGCACAAAGTCAGGTTCAACTGGGTGCCGTTCAGCAGCGGGCCAAGTCCGGCCTGCAAATGGGCATAGGCGATGTCATGATTACTGATGATCGCCTCATACAAATCTTGAAGATCATGCCGCGCATTTTGAAGCGCTGGATGTGTGACGTTTTCCATCGTCTGAATCAGGCTGCGGGCAATACCTTCATAGGCAGCCCAGATCGTATCGCTGCTCCACGAATTACACTCGACCAGCACAATCATGTGGTCATAGCCAGCATCACCGAGATGATATTCCAGCGTTTCGGGACGAGCCAAATGGCGCAGCAGGCGCGACTTGCCGCAACTTCCTACACCAACAACCGCGCAGCACTCGCCTCGGTGTAGGTTAGTGAGCAAGCTGTTTGTCAGCGTGTAGCGGTAATCTCGCGTCTGGCGGCGACGCGGGTCGCCCGTCATACGGTAATTTTGCATAGCGTTTGATCCACCCGGTCTGGTCATAATGTTGGAATGCTCCGGCAATAATAGCAATCTTAACAGTCTTTACGGAGACGATAAAGGGCTAACTGCCTTGCAGTGTAAGATGGGTTTGTGTCATCCAACGTCACACAAACCCGAAAAGAGCAATCTGTCGGGTAAATGCAGTATAGCATATACGTTACAATCGGAAAAAGCCGGACAAACCAATAAGGATAAATAACGTGGTACAGAGCACACACAATACACCGATCACACAAACGATGCGCCTCGATCATCTGGCGATTGTCGTCGAGGATATAGAAGCCGCCCTAGCCTTCTGGCATACTGCGCTGGGGCTACCGCTGGGCAAAGTCGAACGTAATGAAAGCGAAGAAGTCGAGATCGCGTTTCTGCCACTGGGTGAAAGCGAGATCGAGCTGCTAGCGCCGACCAATGACAGCAGCGGCGTAGCGAAGTATCTTGCCAAGCGCGGCGAAGGAATGCACCACCTATGTATCGCCGTAGAGAACATTACGGCTACTATGCAGCGTCTAACCGAACACGGGATCGAGCTAATCAACGACATACCAAAGGTCAATGCTGAGGGAATCCGCTATTGCTTTGTTCATCCGAAAAGTGCGTTTGGTGTGCTAGTGGAACTGTATGAGCGGCCTGTATCAACTATCGATTAACCCTAATTGCCTATATGAATGGTTCCAAGCACCATATGGTCGGCAGGAGCATTTGGGGCAGCATTACGTACTGGCAGATTGGTATTCCTGCTCCAATCGTAGACTAGCACCCACAACGTATAATCGCCTGCTGGTAAATTGGGGGGCAGTTCGAGCGCGTGATTGTCGCGATAATAGCCACCTTTAACCCATGTTGACATCGGCGCAAATGTACTTAGCGGGGGCATGGCTCGCTGTGCCACTGTTGCGCCTTCATGGTTGATCAGTGAGACATTGATGCTGTAATCGAAGGGTGATAGATCGGCGGGCCAGCCATCATGCCGCCACAATAACGAGATCGGCAGCAGCGTACCCGCACGAACCGCATCCCCAAGCGGCAGATCGTAGCCGACCAACGTAGCGGAGCCAAAGTCCGTGCCGACCTTATGTTCAGGCCACGGCGGGACACTATCCGGCGGGGCGTTGATCGGGGCAAAGGTGATCAGCCGTGCTGAAACATCAGTCACTAATTCTTGAGCTGGAAAATAATGTCGCACTAGATAGTGCTCGGTAGGTCGCAGCCGATCCTTCGAGTAAGGTCCCATCTCGGTGATGTACCACCAACGTGATGTAGTAGCGGCGAGTCGGGGCAGCATGACGGCATCATAGGTGTGCGCTTGTAGTTCAGGATTGGCGGTCACGATCTCTGGGCTAGCGTTATCGCCCAACCGTTCGCCGGGAGCATCCAGCATGGCATAAATTGGCTCTGGACGTTTGTAGTAATTCATCAGGAAACGCACAAAATAATTGTCATTGAGCAGCACCGCATCGCCAGACTGCATCCCCACATTGAGCTTATCCAAAATTTGCCATAAGATCGTATCGTTGCCTCGGAAGCGCAGATCGTGGTAATAGCTGCCTAAGCCGAGCAGACATGTCGCGGCGAGACTTACGCCCACCGCTGCCGCCGATAGCCCAAAGCCACGCCACGAGGTGCAGCGCCGAACAAGTACCACTACGCCAGTACCAATCGTGATCAAGCATAATGGGATGACTATCGCACCTGTTCCGTTTAGCACCCAAGCAATCGGCGAGGGGCTGTTGATGCGATGAGCCAGTACGAAGATCGGATTGTACAGGGGGTTCCAGACACCCGCTTGCCAAGGAGCTAACGAATGCCCCAATGCCACCCCTTCGGCGTACAGGTAGCCGGGAAATTCTTGTAACGAGACAGTCACGCCGATTACCTGCACGAAGATACTTAACGCGCCTACGCCGACAATCACAGCTTGCTTCCACGCTGCCAAGCCGCGAGTCAATATTGCGTCGGCGATAGGCAGCAGCCACAACGCCAGAAATGGTACAACAGGTAGCAGATAGCGTGGCCCCCAACCTGTACCGCCATACCAGTTTGATCCCTGAAAGATACTGTAACCGAGTGCCAACGACAGTAGAAACGTCAGTGGAACCAATGCCTGTCGCAAACGACCTTGGCGCAGCAAGCTATAAAATCCGGCGAAGCCCAATAGCAGCACAGGCGAAAACGCCCAGATACTAAAGCCGGGGCTAATCAGGTACGCCGGGAGCGCCAGTGGTACATACGACAAATCGATTATGCCCAACCGTGCCAAAATATTGTAGCGATTGCCCGAAAAACTTTGCTGGTAGACCTGTGCAAAAAGGCCAATTCCCGCCAACACGAGGATCACAACTGCCACAATTCGCCAGTTGAGCAACCGCCGTACACGTCCCGGTAGCGCCACCAGAATCAGGACAGGCGCAACAAGTAGGCTAGTTTGCTTAGTTAGCATTGCTAGCACCAGCGTGAGTAAGGCTAACACCAGCCAACCGACAAATGAGCTAAGTCGAAAACGCTGTCCTTCGATCCCTTCGATCTGTTGCCGCCACCGTTCCAACCCATAGGCGCAGATCAGAATCAGTAGAGTAAACAGCGGTTCGCGGAAGAACATTTTGCTGTAGGGCCACGCATAAGTTGCCAGCCCAAACGCCAAAGCGGTCAAGATCGCCGCCCGATCCCGGTAGCCAAGCACTACACCATAGTAATACAGCACTACAGCGGTCAAAGCCGTCGCGAAGATATTCAGTGTCCAAGCAAGCTGCATCATACCGATGCCGGGAATATGCTCCGCGAGCCACAGCAATGGGGTCGCTACAAAGGCTTGCATCGGCTCGGTATCCAGCCCAATCACGGGTGCATATCCCGGCGGTGTACTGTACGGCCTGAACTCGCTGGTGTAAGCTAGTTCCAGCGATCTACCATGCAGAAAGCTGTGCGCCCCGTCGAACATGAGCAGTTCGTCCGTGCTGACTGGATCGCCAGTGTAGGTCAGGAAGTACACGGCAACTAGCAACCCAAATAGACCAACAGCCCGCAAAAGGCGTTGTCTATCCATTTAAGATGCCAAGATTAATCATATAGTAGCTACCTGTTATTGATCTTTGGGATCTATGAAAACAGTCTCAAGACCAAGTAGCTGACCACCAGAATGAAGCTGATAAATGTCGTAATGACCGTCACCCCAACCTGATTTTACAAAAATCATCTGTTGGTTGTCCAAAGTTATTGCACCGTATAAAGCCTCAAGCGGGTCTGAATACAAAGTCTTATAAAGGGTCAAATCTGTCCCTTCCTTAGTATTATGCTTAAGGGCTTGAAGAAAAACAGTGGGGTCACAAATACCGACGACGGCGAAATCTACAGAAATGCTCGCAAAATATGATGTGTCAAAACGTGATGGAGTGTGAAATGCTCTTAAGCGGGAAATGCGACGGTGATTGCCATAATCAATTCCCTTCGCTTGTATTGTATATAGGCCATTTACAATCTCAAACTCCGCTTGGTCGCCCGGAAAAAGAATAGCATCACCTATAGAAATCCGAGTGGATACTATCGAAAGCGTTCCGGCATCAAGCCAATCACTCTCTTGAACCTGAGAATAAGCTGTTTCAGAAAAAGGTTGCGAGAAAAAGGTGTCAATATTCATATGACTAATGAAAGGTTTGTTTAGCAGACAAGACCTCTAGACTCCCTCTTTCTGTTCGCGGAGAGGAAGTCAGAGGTGAGGTAAATTTAGACGGTTTTCGCGTGAGCCAATGCTCGTCTTTTACGCTGATCAGCCTGTTGGACGGGGCAAGGCCACCGCTGCAACAATGATAATCAGCATTAGCACGGCTGCCAAAATCGCCAGATTGCGGAGATCTTGCAACACATAGGCATATTCGCTCATCAGTTCCTGAGTGCTGGGAATATGCCGGGTTGCCAGCGCAGCGCTGCCAGTGCGTTTAACCTTAGTTCTCGCGGCGACGACAGCAGGCGATCCATTGGTCGTGAGTGGCGCTTCGGTTATCGGCGTGAGATCGCCGCGCATTTCGGCGCGGGCGCGTTCTAACGTCTCCTGCGACAGATTAGGCCGCCTGCTCTTTTTCTTTGCCATGAAAATAACTCCCTGATTGATTAGCGTAGAATGTTGTTTAAACTCAGATCAATAATCGCCTCGAACAGACCGTCCGGGCGAGTTAATCACTACAATAGTTACGATTGCAACGTGGCGAACACGACAATGCGTTTAGTGTCCACCCGATATGGATAGCATGAGATCAAGGTAAGCTGTTTGGAATCTCCCCGCGACTCTAGTACCCATACATCCGTGGGAGCAACAATCTGCCGACCCTGTACCACGTAAGTATAGTCTTTGGTAGTCGTGCTGACTGTTACCGTATCCCCCGGCTCCAATTTATCAAGATCCTTGAAGATTTCGTTGTAAATATCGTTGTGCGCCGAGAGCACCATATTACCCCGTTCACCCGGATTTACGCTACCAATGTGATGCCCCACACCGCGTTGCAGTTCATTCCAAGTGTCACCAACGAGTACCGTGCTGTCAACCTTGATCTTCGGAACTTGCATACGCACTGGTTCAGCGGCACTCGGCGCGGGTTGGATTTGTGACTGTGCTACCAGCGTGCGAAACTGATCGCGATATTGGGCGGGTACTTCGTCAAGATTGAACGCATAGGACACTACAATATCATTCTTGACGTTAACTACGTGACCGACTGGCAAAACCACCGATCCAATGTTAATCACTGGTGTGGCGGTCGGCGGGATCAAGCGGGCGAAGGCGGTTGCCTGCGACTGCGACTGTATATCGGCGGAAGCCTGCGACACTGCCTGAAACGATTGGAGCAAGCCCGCCAACAGGTAGACCAAGCCAACTACCGCTGCAATCTCGACCAGTAGTAGCAGCCGATTCCAGAGCAACGCTCCTCCACTTTTACCGTCGGTGCGCTTGTCGGGATTTTCCGCCAGCCGTTTCTGGCGTTGTGCATCGAGTTCATCCTCGAAGTAAGGCGCGGTGTCCTCGTTTGTTTTGGCTGGTTCGACAGGCTGCGGCGCAGAGTCTTGAATAGGTGGATTCAAAGTTTCAGCAGTATCGAAGACAATAGGCGCTTTCTCACCCGGCCCAACGATCCGGCCTGCCCCCTCGTAGCGGCGCAACTGTGCCAACCGCGCCTCACGCTTGCGGATGGCAAGGACGCGCTCTAGCTCCTCGATGGAGAGTTCGTCAACCGGGCGTTTGTCGCGCATAGCAGCCAGTAATATCCGTTGCCCTAGCGTTTCGAGGCGATGGCGAACACTTCCCGCTCAAAGAACCAGCGGAAAGGCACCCAACGGAACAACGCATCGCGTACCGTATCTAGCAGAATATTACCCTGCTTGCCTTGCGGCGGCGAGTCCAGCCAGACACGGCTGGCAAATCCCGCTTTTGCCAGAGTCCGGCGCATACTGACCAGCGATTGCTCGTTGACGTGGACATCCTGATTCACATCGACCAGAAACGCACGGGGATTAGATGGGTAGTGTGCGCCTTGTCCCATCATCGTGCGGAAAGCGCGGACGATTGGGTAAGCATACTTGTCGTACCACGCATTCGGAGCCGTATGGACAATAAAGCGTCCGTCTGGCTTAAGGACGCGATTAATCTCAAGTAGTGCTTCTTGCAATTCCCAAGGATACAGATGTTCCACGACATCGAACATCAGCACGCGGTCAAAATATCCGGTGGGAAAAGGAAGTTTCTTGGCATCAGCCTGCGAGACCCCCGTATGACCGGGAGCCTGTATTTCATCCTGTACAATCTCCTGCGAGAACTGCACAGCGACAATCGCGTAATCAATCCCGTAAGCGTCCGCGCCAAGCCGCGCACAGTGCCGCAGGATCTCGCCGCGTCCGCAGCCGACATCCAGCACTTTCATTCCCGGTTCGACAGCCGCCAATGCAAAAGCGGCATTCAAGCGTCGAGAGAGATGTTCTCCTTCTGTGGCAATAAATTCATCGTAACCCTCACAGGCTGTCAGAAAATATTCTTCGGTGTATAGGGTTGAGGGGACGGAGTTCCGGCTGCGTTGTTTATCCAAATTTAGCTCCAATTTGCAGCCAGACATTATAACAAAGCCGCCAAAGCGGTCAAGCTCACAAAACTAGAGGACTTGGCGTTTACCTCTTTTTCTTATCCTCGATCAATGGCTTTTCTGTCACCAAATCATAGCCTAAAGCCTCACTTACTTCTCTGGCCTGTTTGCCCATCATCTTGGCAACTTTCCAGACAATTTCCGTTGCTGTAGACATTACAATTGCTTCAGCTTTTCCAAGCTTTTTGGAAGCTAACTTTTCGGCAAGTCGTGTGTAAATCAATCCATACTCGCCAAAATGATCGCGAAGGTTTTCCCATTTGCTAATCTTTAGTTCGCCATGTAATTGTGCCGTTGTATGATCCCAAAGCCCCTTATATAGTTTTTCGGTTGTCTGGACATAGATAGTAGTAGGAGTATTTGATACGGCGATTGTAAGTGCTTCTACAAACTGCTTACGAGTAATAATGCCTTGAACACGCGCTTCAATCCACCCATCCGTTTTACCCTGTACTCGATACTGTTCAATGGTGCGGTCAAAGGACCAGAACAAGCCCAGTTCAAGATCGCCCGACTTCTCAAGTCGTTCTGCCCCAACCTGCGCCAGCCACAACTTCATGGGTTCAGCCTTTGGGGAAGGGATAGATTGAATGAGGCGTAGTGCTTCTTCAGTATTGACTACGTCGGTTGCTCGGTGTTTGCCATATTCGGCTATCAATTTCAATGTCTTACTATTTATTGCCCATTGTTTATCCGAATTTGGTATAAGTTGGCGACTAGCATTTCTGAAAGATCAGCGGGTAGATTACCTCTGATACCGTGACGAGGAGCGAACATTAGGGGATTTTGACCCCAAGTCACTCCCCGTACTACAACTTGCCTTTCGCAGTCCCCATGTTACGATCTTTCATGTGCAGAACGCACCGTAGATTTAGACCTTCCCTAAAAATATCTCGTCGAATGATGGTTCGAACATCTGAGAAAATATCGGTGTGGTTGACACTTTATTCGGTAATTTCCTATCTGTGTAACCATGGCCATCGGTGTTAAAATCCTCTGAGATGGATTTCACAAAGGCAAGAAAATGAAACGAATCGGTATAGGTGTACTGCTCCTTGTTGTAGTGGGTATTGTGTTTTCGACAGAAAGTATTCTTGCAGGGTTGCGGAAGCGCGATGTATTTGTCAATGTTCAAATTCAAGATGCCAAAGGGGTAATCGCGACGGAAGCCGCTACTGCTGCACCGACAACCACTGTCAACGCAGGTGCTACGCCGGCGGCTGGTGCTACCGCCGTCGTGAAGATCACGACCTTGACGCTCGATCCTGATGGAACCGTCGTAGTGCAGGCGCGCTGGACATATAAGATCGGGCCAACTTTCCCGATCACAACGATTCGTGCTCAGGCGCTTAATAGCACTGGTGTAGTGGTTGCTGATGACCTCTATAAAATTAACTGCGGTACAGACTCGCTAGATTGCACGGGAAACCATACCCTGATGCTCAACTATGGCGTGCAAAATAGTCAGGGGACTCGTACCCCATGGCCTGCCGATGACTACACAATCAAGGTGACACGTAGTTATGGCGATCTCAAGGCGACTGACCTGCTGCCGCAGGCGGTCACTGTTCACGTCGTACAGTAGGGTCAGCAATGACATCGACTCAAAACGAACCCACACAGGACTCTGATATGCCGCCCTCTCGCTGGCGCGAAAACCTGATCGCGTTGCTACTTTGTCTCGCTATACTAGGGCTGATTGTTCTGAGTGCAGGCGGTGGTACGCCCTTTGTCTACGGGCGTTTCTAGTGATACACCGATGCAGATAGAGCAAAACCAATTTGTTGCCCAACCAATACCCTTGCGGCGTTGGGGATTTATTGCGGCATGTTTGGTTGGCTCTGCGATCCTTGTGGTGCTGGTCGGTGATTCCACGCTTAGCCTGTTACTGTATGGCGCAAGTTTGCTGATTGTTATGGGCGTGGCGCTGGTTGTGCGTCACTTGCATACCTTCCCAGATCATCGACGTTGGCTTGCGCCGCTGACAATTGCGCTATTGGTCGGTGTGCTGATTTTCAGCCGCTTTGGGCGATTGCAGATCTTATTGTTCGGCACAACCATAGGTCGATTCGGAGAATGGGTTGGCCTCTCATATCTTATTTTTCGATTGATTCATATCGTTATCGACAGCAAAAAACTTGGGGATAGCGTACTCAGATCGGGCGATCTGGCGGCTTACGCGCTGTTTCCACCTGCCTTAGTGGCGGGGCCAATCCACCGCGCCAACCAATTCTTGCCTCAGCTTGACCAACCTTACTATCCCACCAGCCAACCCAAACTACTCGATAGTTTGTGGCGAATCGGGTTGGGGTTGATCAAAAAATTAGTACTGGCGAATGCGCTAGCCCTCTACGTCCTCACCCCAGATATTGCCGCCAATCCGGCGCTGCCAAGTGGTCTACTGTGGCTGTCGCTGTTGGCGTATACGTTCATGATATATTTCGATTTTGCGGGCTACTCCGATATTGCCATTGGTGCGGCGGGCTTGGTTGGGATTACGCTGCCGGAGAATTTCGCGAATCCCTATGCCCAGCCGAGCATTACCCGATTCTGGCAAGCGTGGCATATCTCGCTGTCAACATGGCTGCGCGACTACCTATTCTTCCCGATTAGCCGCACGCTGCTCACCAAATTGGGACGCAACTACAATACACTGATTATGGCAGTTGCGCACCTGACAACGATGGCACTTGCCGGACTATGGCATGGCTTCACTACAGGCTTTCTGGCATGGGGTCTGTGGCATGGGGTGGGTTTGTTCATTCATGCTCAGTTTAGTGGGATCGCCAAGCGCCGCAATATCGTTGTATCGCCTGTGATTGGCGTAAGCGCGACATTCCTATTTGTAATGATCGGCTGGGTGTTCTTCGCGATGCCGAGTTTTACCAGCGCCTTGCACTTTCTCAGTAGATTGTTCGGCAGATGAAAGCGCCCTTTTACGACTGGCGAACATGGCGACGTGTTTTACTCAAAGCGGTATTATGCCTACTGATTTGCGATGCGCTGTTTATTGTGCTGCGCCCGCTTGATAGACTAATGCCATTGAGCCTGTTTGGATCGCTGCTGCCTTATCGAACGCGGATAGCCATCCCTGAACGCGATGTTACAGGTCAACTGGTTCCCCTCGAAACACTGCTCAATGCACACATCATTTCGCGCCCCAAAGCTGCCAACGAGTACCGAGTGATCATCCTCGGTGACTCTGGCATCAATGGTTGGGGCAACCGCGATAGTGAGACGATTAACGCTTACTTAGAGGCAGCGGGTAAAACACTTGGTGGTAAAACGATTCGGGCTTACAACCTTGCTGCGTTGGGGCCATCCGTCAGCCGTGATCTGGTGATTGCAGATGCGGCATTGGCCTATCAACCCGACCTGATTGTGTGGTTTGTCACGCTCCAAAGTTTTCACGATGCGACTCCAGATCGCTTGCTGGAATTCAATCAACCGCGATTAACACGCCTGACACAACAATTCAAGCTGAATGATGTCAATGCGCGGACTTATGGACATTATGAGGCTGTGTGGTGGCAGCGCTCGATTCTGATGCAGCGCACCACGTTATATCGCTGGTTGAGCTTTCAGGCGTACAGTTTGCGGCAAGGGCAATTTTTAGGGATTTACCCCTTGGCACAAACCGATCCCATTCCGGCATCACCAGTGATTGCGATTGATGATCCGGCTTATACGCCGATGCCTAATGCTGCGTGGGCAGCGCTCACAGCATTGCCACAACTTACGCATAGCCCGATCCTAATCGTTAATGAGCCGATCATGATTGTTAAAGGTTCTCCGGCGAACTACAACGAATTCAACGGGCGTGAGATTTACGATCTGTATCGATCCACGTTCAATCGTACCTGTACCGATCAGCGCTTGTGGTGTATGGATCTGTGGGATCTGCTACCCATGAGCGAGTATACCGACAGTCCGTTACATCGCACTGCACAGGGTAATGCTGCCATCGCCACACGGGTTATGAACGAGATAGGAGGAGTGCTGGACAAATAACGACAAATCGATCAGAATTCGGCACAAACGGTGATTTTCGCACTTCACTTTCCGAGTGTGAACCGTAATAATAGTAACCCCGGTGCAGCGTTCACCAATTTTGGAAGGTAGCGTTGCCACCCATAACACGACGAAAAAATATAGGTTTATGATCATGGTCTTACCCGACAATGCTGCGCTGGAAGCCTACGCCCGCGAACTGCCTTGGCAGATTATCGAAGAAACCCGCGAACATTTCCAAGAATATCTGACCAGTGTTCGCAGCAAACGCGGATCTCACCCTCTCGCCACCAAGATGATCTGGCACTTGACTCGCCCATACTTTGAAGATGACGAGGAAGCGCCCGATGGAAATGTGCTGCTGTCTAAAGGGGCAACCCGTCCCTTTGTACTAGCGGATCTGCTTGGCAAGCGCTTCCAGCAGGGCGGTTGGATGGACTATGTAAAGCCCTACAATTTGAATCCGTCAGTGGTTCATTCGAATATTCACGAGGCGGGCGGCCCGCTTAAACTGCGGCCTGTCGGCACGGAACTCGAAGTCGGCATGGTGCGGTTAGATGGGCTGGAACCTACTGACGCGGATCTAGATCAATTCCATATCGCCTATGTTAATCACGCCATGAAAACAGGCGCGTGCCTTGATGTGTCGCCCGAACTGTGTATCTATCAGGCTGAAGTCAGCAGTCCGCCCGTGTTTGGCTATGCCAAGATGCTGCGGAGTACCGAGTTAAACCTCGCCTCGTTGACGCAGGCTTCGCACGAATCGGGCTTGCTCATCGCGGTTATGTCGGTCTATCCTAGCGAAACAGATTTCGCCACCTCACATTCAGATAAAGTCGAGACAGTGGCGATGTTCCTCAATGACATTAATGAGAGTCGTATTCGGCAGTGTGATTTGCTGGATACATTGCGCCGCCGCTATCGGATGTCACGCGGTGAGGTACGGACGGCAAATGTACTGCGTTTTCAGGGCTTCCACATGCACGTCGATATTGCAGGACGTTCCGAAGCACTAGGCATGGTCAGCTACATGCTGAATCTGGGCAGCGCTTCTGCCATTGCCAACGGCGCACTGCTCAAAGGCGGGCCATTTATGGATGGTGCGTGCGATCCTGAATTGCTGTGTACTCGCGAATATGTACGGGCGATCAGCATCACTGGGCATTATGTCGGGATGCCCGTCAGTCCGCACTTGCAGGGTGACGGCATGGATAAACATGCTCACCTGCTGCAAGCCAATCTGGCTAACGGTGCTTCGCGGGCACTACTGTACGGCGAAGAAGATGATCTGCCTTTTTCGGGAATGCACAATATGTTGGGGCGTATCCGTCCCGATCTGGCAACGGCGAATCGCATCTGCACGCTGGAAAGTACCGGAATGCCGGGGAATCCGAGTGCTGAACGGCTGTCTGTTGTTGCCATTGATTTCCAATACAGTATGCTGTTGATTGAACATTATTTCCGCAAGCACGGTACGAACCTTGAACCACTTTATGCCGATCCTGAGATGCTCTCCATATTTGGGCCGCTGGATCGCGACTCATTTCTCGACCAGATCCACGAAGCCGATTTACATTGCACCGACATGCAGATCACGACTGCATCGGGCGAGACATTATCGCTGGTCGAATTCTACGAAAAAAAACGCCATTTGCTCAAGCGAGTGCTTGGCCCCCTGAACGTGATCGACACCCGCGATATTGATGGCCTATATGATCAGATATTCCATTTTTTGGTGGCTCCCAATGGTGCTGCTACTACGATTGACGATTTTATCAACCACCCGACCCGACGCGGGACAGGCAACTGGGGTCACATTCTGCGCAACGCCTATATTGATGCAGGCGGTACTGTCGGCGCGAAAGATCCCCAGACCGTGCATAAGGTTGTCGGTGAGGTGCATCAGGCGTTAGTCAAACGCTACGTTGCGGCGGGAAACTAATCGTCGTCAACCCCCATCCCACGCTCTGACGCGGAGAGTGGGAAAATCACGAGGTGTGATATATAACCTCAGTAACTGAAATACACGACAATCGGAGTTGTGTTTGAAAAAGATGGCTTCGCTCGATTCGCTGCGGATACGCATTATCGGCTGCACGCTTATCTTTGCACTGATCATGATTCAGATCATTCTGCCTACTAGTTCGGTACGCGCCACCGATCAAAACGAGTCGCAACCGGATCTCAGACTTTATCCGGTACTCTACTCCCGTGACAACGCCGCTATTGACTCGGCTAGTTTGACCCAGATCATCATGGTAGGTGATACCTCGTTAGCGCGTGGTGTTGCCAAAGTGACTGATCAACAGGGGCGCGACTACCCTTTTGCCGAAGTAGGCGCTTGGCTGCGCGCTGCGGATCTAGCAGTGGGCAACTATGAAGGGGTTATCGCCAATGTGGGCGAAGGGCGCGAACGTCATTCTGGCTACGTGTTGACCACGACCCCAGACGCTGCGCCCGCCCTCGTTCGGGCGGGCTTCGATATTCTCAATCTGGCGAACAATCACACGATGGATTGGGGGCCGGATGGCTTGAAAGCAACGCTTGATCATCTACATGAAGTCAGGATTGAAACGTTGGGCGCAGGGCCAGATGGCCCAACCGCGCGGACTCCAGTCGTGACGACTATTCACGGCTTTCGCATCGTGTGGTTAGCCTTTACCACCGTTCCAGATCCACCTGACTGGAACAGTGATACGGAGAAAGGTTGGTCACGGGCGTGGCTCACCCCGGCACTCGGCAACGCCAAAATGATCGCACAGATTCAAGCGGCCCGCAGTCTCGGCGACATCCTGATCGTGCAGTTTCACTGGGGTAACGAATACGCCCGCTGCCCGAAAGACTGGCAGATCACGATGGGTCGTGCCGCGATCACGGCAGGCGCATCGTTAGTTGTCGGGCATCATCCGCATGTTGCCCAACCGTTTGAGCGCTACGGAAATGGCTTTATCGCCTACAGTCTGGGTAATTTCCTGTTTGACCAACCACGCCATCCGGGAATTGCCTTATGGATCAGGCTCGACAAGAGCGGCGTAGTCGATGTGCATGGCCTGACGCTCACGCCGGGAACCCAGCCCGTCTGGAATCCACCAGCACAAGCTGCGTCAGAACTACAAGCTTTGTGTCCTTTAGATAAGCCCCGCGTCCCTTGATCGCGGTATAGTTGTCGTCATTCGCGGATGTATTGTTAAAACTGAGGTGCGTTTAAAACAGATGATTATGAAAAAATATAGTCGCTGGAGTCTGCCAGCGTTTATTGTGATCGCCAGTACTATATGGTTCGCCCGCCTGAATCACCCCATCGCTACCGCTGCTCAAAACGCGACTCTCGAACCTACCGAAACCGCAATTCCACTCGTCACGCCGACTCTGCTGCCGTCATCTACGCCCGCCGTCCGGGCTGCCGTCGATTGGTCGGATGTCAGTGTGTACAAGAAAGCTATGAAACCCGGCTTTGAGGGCGATGTCGATCAGTTTGTCAATGCGAACCGCTACCTGATCGCCGCTACGTTGAGCTTTGAACAGGACGCAATTATTCGGGGCGCGGAACGTGTTCGCTTCACCAATCACACGTCGCAGACGCTCAAGGAACTTGTGTTTCGACTGTATCCGAATGCCCCAGCACTGGCGGGTCAAATGAATGTGACCCGTGTTACAGTAGGTGATCAGGTCGTGCAGCCATCTCTCTTTCAGCTTGACTCCGTGATGAGTGTGCCGCTGTCGCAACCGCTAGCGCAGAATGCGTCTGTCGAGTTACAGGTCGATTTTAACGTCGTGATGACGCAAGGGCTGGACGCTTCCTATGGGCGCTTTGGCTATGTCCATAATGTTGTGTCTGGCACAGCATGGTATCCGACCCTTTCCGTATATGATGAAGGGTTAGGCTGGTGGAAGTCAATCCCATCGCCAGCAGGCGATCCGGCTTATACAGAAATCGGACTGTACGATGTGCGGCTGACGACACCCGCCGATGTGACCGTCGCCATGAGTGGCAAGGAAATTGAGACGACACAAAACACTGATGGCACTGTCACGCATCGCAATGTCACAGGGCCAATGCGTGATCATGCGTTTATGGCAAGTAAACGCTACACGATTACTTCAATAGAGGTGAACGGGACAAAAATTAACGCAGTGCATTACAAAGATCCCGCTGATCCAAACGTAGATGGTACGGATGACGCACTGAAATATGCGAAGTTTGCGATCCAGATCTACAGCAAAACCTTTGGCGACTACCCCTATGCTGAGTTCGATGTCGTCCAAAACCCGACTCCGACTGGTGTGGAATTCCCCGGTCTGATCCAGATTGCCGAACGGGCGTGGCGCAAAGGCAGTGCCTATCTTGAAATCGTGGTAGCGCATGAAGTAGGACATCAATGGTTCTACGCGATGGTCGGCAACAATCAAGTGGAGCATCCTTGGCTGGATGAATCCTTGACTTCGTACACCGAGTTTGTCTATATGCGTGCTGCCTATCCCAATGGATCACAGGCCGACGATTACATCCAGAACTTCCAGAAGGAATACGCGGCCTTTACCGGAGGCGGCATCCTTGACCAACCCCTTGATCTACCCGTATCAAGCTATAGCACTGTCGCGTATGGTGCGATTGTATATCGCAAGGGGCCATTGTTCCTTGTGGAACTAGAGCGCCAGCTTGGTGGGCGCGATGTCGTGTATAAGATGCTCAGTGACTACTTCAAAGTGTATCGTTACAAAGTCGCTACGACTGCTGGCATCGAAAAATCCTTCGAGGCAACTTCGGGCAAAGATCTCTCGGCACTGTTCCAAAAATGGGTGAT
>JBDTVG010000241.1:0-21493 GCA_040007395.1 Chloroflexota bacterium | reverse complement strand
ATGGCCTCACTGTTGGCGCTGGCTTGTCTTAATCTTAACTAGCAATCAGGGTATCTATATCATTGTGGGGTTACCCATCAGCAGTTAGTACAATTGCGAACTTTGTTAGTGGCATAGATGGCATGTGTTTATCGGCTATTGGTATTTCAAATTCAAAACTGATTTCCTCAAGGTTTTATGCAGACATCACCCGTTACGATTGTCCCTGAGTCGCGCAGTGGACGCTGGCTAGCCGACTTCGCCCTACTTGGCATTGCTGCCGTTTGGGGCACGACCTTTTTTATGATCAAGGATGCGACGAGTACCTTCCCGGTGCTAACATTTTTGGCAATCCGATTTACGCTGGCCTGTCTTGCGCTGCTACCCTTCGTCTGGATGGTACGCCGTTGGCCTAGCCGCCGCGAAATGATATGGGGACTAGTGGCAGGTCTAGCGTTTTGCGCGGGCTACATTTTCCAGACATTTTCGCTGCGACTCATTGATTCAGGGCGCACAGGCTTTATCACAGGACTCTACGTGATTCTGGTTCCAGTGCTAGCGTTAGTGTTACTGCGACACAAATTCAGCCTGCGGGCAATTATCGGGGCAGGGTTAGCAGTCGTCGGCTTGGCATTGCTCTCGAATGCTCCCGGTGGCAATTGGTTAGGCGATGTGCTGGCCTTTTTGTGCGCCGTGAGTTTTGCCGCCCAAATTCTGGCAGTGGAAAAGTTCCCAAAAGATGCCGATTGGCGCATTATGACCCTAATTCAATCGGCGTGTGTAGCGGTGATCTGTGGCATACTAGCGCCACTGCTAGCAATCGTACATGGCTGTGAGTCAACGATCTGTCAGGGATTGCAGCCTTTTGCAGATTCGTTGCCCACCTCGATCCCGCTGGTTGTCATCGGAGTCGCTGGATTCACGGGTGTCGTCGCGACGGCGATGGGGTTGGCGATCCAAGTGTGGGCGCAGCGTAGACTCCCGCCAAGCGATGCGGCCTTGATATTTTCGATGGAGTCACCATTTTCAGCGTTGTTTGGTTGGTTTTTTCGTGGAGAAACCCTGACCGCAGGTGGATTGCTTGGCTGTGGGTTGATCCTCATGGGGATGCTGACGACTGCACTAGGCAATGAAAATCAAACCGAAGATCCAGCGGCAATCGAGTCGTAGGCGTTATGGAGTCGCAGCGGGTCGCGAGGCTTGAATAAGCACCGAGCCGGTAAATTCTTTAATCCCCGGAATAGATTCCAGCACTAGTCCAAGATTGCTGACCAATGGAATAAGCGCTTGAGGGGTTGAGGGATGCAGCCAATCTGTGTTGCGAATATTGCAATCTACAAAGCCGATCTCCGCAAGATCGCGGGCTAACTGCCACCGGACAATCGCTGTTTCATCCGGCGACGCGCCGTTGCGTTCACGAACCGCCGCAATATTCCGTTCCGCCCAAATTTGTGGGTTAAGCATATTCGGTTCGGCAAAGGCAATGACACCGCCCGGTTTCAAAAGCTCAAACATCCGCTGCAATGCTGTTTTCATTTCGAGATGATGCAGCACCGACGATCCAACAATTGCATCAAATGGGCCATCTACCGCGCCATCCTCAAAGCGCATCTCGCGGAACTCCACCAATGCAGGTAGCAAATTTCGCTTGTTCGCAATTTCAAGCAGTTCCGGCGAAATATCAACGGCGAGGATGTGCGCCCCATAAACGGACATTAATTCGGTAAACAGACCCGTGCCGCAGCCCACTTCCATGACGTGCATTCCCGGCTTTAGCTGCGCCGCTTCCGCGATAAGACGCGCCCGCCGCTGCGCCCGTACTTTTCCGGCGGGCGTATCCCAATTCCAGATACGCTCTGGATTGCCTGAATCGCGCAATTTCTGACCATGATCGATTTCGTGCTGGCTGCGGTCACTCAGAGAGGTCATTGAACCTACTTCACTTTTGCTTTACACACACAATACATCGGGAAGAAATCAAACGGAAAACTGTTACTCTGCTCAATAGTTAACTCAGCACGGATAGCCGCCAGAATATCTGTGTGACTGGCGGGATGCAGTTCGTGCGCCCGATAGCCCAACGCGCCAAAAAGAAAGCTAGTCGCTGGGTTACGCGCCGGAAAGCCCAGCGCAAGAGTCCCACCCGGCTTGACAACACGGCGCAGTTCGCGCACCGCCGGACGAGGATCTTGGAAATGTTCCAGCACGCTGATACATACCGCAGCATCAAAGGTTGCATCGGGAAATGGGATCTCCAGAATGCTGCCATATTGCAACTGCACCCGGCTTAGATCCACCCCTTCGGCTTGCAGCATAGACTGTACGCCTGTATAGGACTGATGAATATCGATGCCTGAAACGCGGTTGGCATAGCGCAGCAGTTGTTTGACAAAAATGCCTGAGCCAGTGCCGACTTCCAACAAATGATCGACATGGAGATCGCCCAGTAGATTTGCGATCATCTGTAAGCGATTACGATAGAACCAGCCCGAATACCATGAATAATATAAGCGGACTAAGTGATAGTCTTCACCAGTACCATTATCGATGGAACGAGCAATGGTGTCACGAGCGGGTAAAACGATTTCTCTGGAGTTTTTCATGAACTTGAGTTTAAGCCATTCGTTCGCGAAATTGACAGGTTCATCAGTAACATAAATATAACGATTGGTCCTTACCTCGACTCTGTATAAGGCAATGGGTTATCATTGTCTATTATGTTTAGCACAATCTAGCGCCTTTGCAAGTGCCCAGAAATTGTACACAGCCGAACCAAGACTATGATCATAAAATCCCAGACGCAAAGAATTCTCCTGATCTTTGTGGTAGCACTGCTTCCAGCCCTAATTACGTTAGGGCTTGTTCGCTTTTATCTTGGAGCCTCACTGGGCGATTTTATTCCAAGCTATCAGGGCGAGATGAACGACTCGATCCACAACTGGCGTGAAATCTACACTTTCAATCAGGTGGGTTTTAAAGGCGGTTATTACACCGTTAACGAGATCCCGGCGCGAGTTGGCTTTACCCATTACTACGCTTATGGGCCAGCCTATCCCATGTTCTATGGTCTGATAGGCCGTTTCACAGGCTGGCTGCCCGCTTCCCCGCCGATCTTTAACATGGTACTGATTACCATTACGCTGTTAGGGATGCTGATCTGGCTTCGTTTTGATAATCGCCAATTGGCTTATGTGGCGCTCCTGATTGTGACGTTTTGGCCTCTGTTGCTGTACATCCCCTCGAATATGATGGAATCGCTGAATCATGCGTTTGCGTTCGTGTTGGCGGCCTTATTCTATGAGGCTATCCGGCACAGTGGGCAGGTATCGATCCGCTTTGTAATAGTTGGTTTAGTAGCGATCTTGTTCGCGGCGCTGTTTCGGCTCACTTGGATATTGCTGGCATTGCCGTTCCTATTGGTTACGTTGCGAAACGGCAGTCGTTCACGTCTGTGGATTGCCGTAATCAGTGCGGGTGGATTGATCGTCACCATCGAATTGTTGGCTGTGCTGCTAAATGCGCCGTTTCCGTTAGATAACAATAACCCCGGCACAATTGCAGAAAACTTTACAAAGGTTGGGTTTCGAGCCATTGGCATGGCAGCCGATGCAGCGCTCCCTAATTTGTTCCGCCTGTTTATCGGTACACCACTGGAATTTGCCGAACGCATTATCGTATTTGTGCTGCTGGTCTATCTGTTAGGGCAAGCGTTACGCTGGGTCACAAAACGCACGAGTCGTGCTGGGGAATTGAGTCCACCAGAGACATTGGTTCATCTTCTCAATCTGGGGACTATCGCCACTTTGCGGCTCCGCTGCTGCTCTCGCTGCTGCTGTTGATTGCTTTCCGCCGCTATCGGGTATTGTTGGCAGTCCCTCTAATTAATTTAATGGTTATCTTCTCATTTTTCAGTGTCTATAAAACGTTGTGGTCAAGCGAATTTACTTATAGTCGACAGTCGATTGCGACGTTTCAGACCGCAACTGAGCCATTGCTCATCTACGATCCGCACGCGACAAATGCGTGGTGCAATACAGTGCTGACTCGGATTGGAAAGCACGATGGCTTCCGGTTCCCGCCCGAATTATTCCTATCTGCTCCCAGTGGTATCGGTATCTCCTATTATATGGATACAGTCCCCGAAGGTCTGGTGCTGCCGCCGCGCTCAAAATATCTGCTGCTGACCGATGAAGCCTACCAACTCATTGCGGATAAACTCCATGTGCAGCCATTGTTAAGTACTAATGTTGGCACCCTGTACTACAACCTTGACTCTGGGTGCACGCTATCTACTCCTGCCTCATGATTTGCTATATAGCAGATGGTGGGGCAACAGAGTTAGAGTAAGTCAAGGATAGGGTTGACCTCACCCAATGGCAAGTGCAAAATTGAAAAGGACGATCAAATTCCAAGCAAAGAGGACTAAAGGAATGAAGGCAGACACCGCCACGCTGCCGCGCCCTGGCAGGGGATCGAGGTAAAACAGGGATTGAATCGTGGCAAAAAAAGGTTCAATACTCGACCCACGAGACCGATAACGGCTCTTGCCCTCAGGCGAGGCCAAATAAGCAGCCCGGTCGCGCCGCGCTTGGGAGGGCGATTGACCAATGGATTTAGCCAACGGCACCAGCACTTCAAGGCCGCGTTCCTGACAATCAGCGATGCGCTCAGCGTCATCATAGCCGGCCTCCAGTAACAGACTTTCGACTAGCGGTGGCAGGTCATCCAAATGGTCTTGCAGAACGTGGCTTTCACCAGCCCTGCCAGTCACCGTAGCGCTCAAGACCGTCAGCACAGTGGTCGGGGCGATGCTGATGGTGACATGCGCTTTATAGCCATACACCCACCCGTGATAGGTCGACTGAATCCAGTCTGCATCGGTATCTAACCCGGTTAGTCCGTCTGGAATACGTCCGACCGCCGTATCCTTTTTATGCCACACTGGTTCTGCCGCTTTGAAGGCTGACCCATCACGGGCCGGGCTATCCGTCACCTCTTCCAGTGTCAGTGCCAGTCCCAGCGCTGCACTTTGGGTTTCCGCTTCATCCCCAATCTCCCTCAGTCGGCGGTCTAGCGTCCGCCGATGCGGCACTCGTTCCAGCCCACCGGCGGAGTGCCCGTCAAATACCGCCACAATGAACGCCGACTCCACAACTGTTTGAGCAATCCCACCACATTGACCTTAACCATACTTTGTTCACTCTACTGCTTTAAACCCCCACTACTGGTCTCTACCCACACCGTATCCACAAGCCCCAATAACTCGATTAATCGATGCTCCATTCTTAGCCTTGCCTTGAGCCTTTTTCGTATTGTTCCCTGTTTGGTTACTGCAAACTATCCTTGAATTGGCTCTCCACCTACTCATTCTCATGCCCCACCCTCAGGTAATTCAGGGGGCAAGACCTGCCTCGCCCATACTTCTGAATAGACCTATCGAAACTACGTAGTTGGCGCGAAATGGGTAAACAGTTTGGCGAGAGGATGTTTACCTTGCTCAGTGGTAGTGGTGCTCCCCCTAAAAGCAGACTTCTGAACTATACAGTTCGGGAGTCTCTTTATATTTCGCGGTTAATCATCTTCTGGCTGCTGGCACGCTCTACCCGACACAGTTTACTGAACTCGCAGTAAGTCGAGCAATGCCCATTTAATCCGATACGTTTGCTGGGCGCATTCACGAAGATCCCTTGTTGTGCGTCGTTAATCCGTTGACGCAGCAGAGTATCGGCTTCTACAAGCTGCGGATCGTCAACCATAATCATGCCGCTAATGCCTTGACTGCCAATATGCCAGAATGCGCCTCCCGCAATAGTTTTGTCTGGGAACAGTTGACGAGCGGCTTGAATATACAACAACATTTGCACATTACGCCCCTCGACCATTTCTGTGGTCGAAATCGTGCCTGATCCGCTTTTGTAGTCGATCACGACAAGTTGCCCATCTACTTCGTCTACGCGGTCAATCTTCCCCCGAATATACGGTGGGTTAGGTGTGCCATCCAACGTAGTGAATGGTTTGCTGCCGCCAAAACCTATCTCCTGATAGACCGTATGGCGTTCGCCCGCCACATCTTTGAATAACTTACGACGAATAGGGCTGTCGTCCGAGAAATCCAGCGCGACCAAAGATCGCAGCTTGCGCCGGATATTGTCTTGTTCGTAAGGCCATAGGGCTGTCGCCCGAAAGCCGTACTTATACGGCGCATGGGGCAGCAGTCTGGCAAGCACTGTATCAAGCGTTTGCAGCGCGTACTCCTGATTCTGTGGACTGATCGCGATCTGATTCTCTTGGATGGCTCTATAGGTTTTTTCGAGAATTTCGTGATACAGCGATCCCCGTTGAAGCTGATCCAGACCTTCTTCGCGCTCCTCAACAACAGCGAGTTTGAGCAATCGCTTGGCGAAAAAGCGATAGGGACAAATGCCATATTCGTCAAACTGACTGGCACTCCATAACCGCTGATTACCAAGCACATCGTGAATCTTTTCCCGCAATTGCGGATCGGTCAGATGACCACTGTACTGATCGTGAGCGATACTGCGGGCATTGCGGCTCGATTCGATGTGCCGCCCTAGCAGCGCATTCGCCCACCGACTGCCGAGATCGTCCTGCTCCACGATCCAATTGTGAACCGCACTGACGCTATCATTCCATTCTCCGTTGATTGCTTGCGCTAACGCCAACAGCACTTCGGAAAGTCGCGCCGCCTCGTCAAGGGCAATCGGCGCTTGCAATGCGATCCGATCTGGTGTGA
This sequence comes from Chloroflexota bacterium, assembly GCA_040007395.1. Lineage (GTDB taxonomy): Bacteria > Chloroflexota > Anaerolineae > Aggregatilineales > UBA2796 > DATGFK01. The sequence continues at coordinate 14,760 of JBDTVG010000241.1, read as the reverse complement.
TCTTGACCCATTGAGTCGTCGCCCGCCAATAAGGAGAAGCGGGCAGCGGATTGCCGTTAGCCTCATTGTAAGGTCGCGTGAGTGTCAAGGATTGACGAGCGAGTGTTGTGATCTCATAAAATAGACTGCTTTCATCGGCGGCTTCGGCACGGGTTAGCAATGGTAGTCCTTGTGCCATCATGCGGCGGCGTTCTTCATCGGTGTATAGCGCATCGGCTGGAGTACGCGCCGGGAAGTCACCTTCGGAGAGTCCCAGCAAAAAAATGTGATCGTGCGATAGGCCGCGTGTCTCGAAGACCGATGCCAGCAGTACACGTCCTAGACGGTTAATCGTCCGGGCGTTATTGATCGAAGCATTGTCAATAGCGGTTTTTAAGTCAAGCCAGAAGATGCGCCAAGGCACGACTTCATAGGCATCGATCAACTCATAGGCCGAGAGCACTTCAAGGAAGATCCGCTTGAGCGCATCCAACGCGGCAAGGTCGCGGGCTACGATGTCGGGTTCATCGCCTAAGCGAATTTGGTTGATAATGTCGAAATGGGCGATGGGCTGTACCTCGTCGGGAGACTCTGCGCCGGATTGCACAACAACTGATGAATCTTCGCCTTCGAGGGGGCTATCTACCTCGACAGCAGCAGCCGGATCGACACCGATCAGCGCTTCGAGCCAGCGTACATAGGCACGGGCGGTTGCCTGACTGGGCGGTGTAATGCGATCAAAGCACTGCTCAAGGGCGTTGCGTAGTGCAATGGCTTCATCTACAGTTAGCGTGTCAGCGGGCGACTCATCATCTGAGTCGGTGTGATCTATGGCACGGGCAGCACGCTCAATCGCCTCAAACCAATGATCGCGACCGCGTATGACAATCTGATTCCGACTGATCAAATCCAAGCGGGCGATCTGTTCTGAGGTTAGATCAGGGCTGTGTAGATAGGGGCTGTGCAGCATGTCCATTGTCGCCCGCCGCTGGAAGTCAATTTCAGGGCCGTGCAAATTTAGCAGTGACATGAACGCAGCAATAGCTGGATTTTTGGCAAGGGGTGTCCCGCGTCGCGATGTAACGGGAATACCATAGGCTGCTGCCGTTTCAAGAAAATAGGTGGTGTACGGTTCAAGATTCCGCGCCACTATCGCGATCTGTTCCGGGCTAATCCCGGCAAGCAGCAGCTGCTTTATCCGCCGCAGGACTACCTGTACTTCGCGCTGTCGATCCGGTGCTTCGATCATGGCAATCTCGCCTTGAGATTGCGCGTGTTGCTGATCAGCGTCGTTAAGGTCAGGTAGTAGCGACTCGAAGACATGCTGCGACAAGTAATCGAGGGCTTCTGGTCGTGGCATAACAGAATTACCATTAGTCGCGAACTTGACCGGGATTTCTGTCCATAGGGTTTCATCGATCTGGCGCAGTCCGCGAAGGGTTTGGTCGAAGCGACGATGGGCGCTCTGAGCACGTTCTCTCTGGTAGGTCAGTGTCAGGGTGGTGTCGGGCAGGCGTTGTGCCAGTAACGTCAAGAGGCGAGCCTGTACAAGATTAAATTGATCGTAGCCATCGATCACCAGTAGATCAAGATCCAGCTTGATCTCGGTGGTATCACGCAGGCGAGCCAATGCTAACCAGCCTTCCCCTTCGCCATCAACAAGGTTAAGCCGCTGCAAAAAAGCCTGATAAGCGCTATAAATCGCCGCGAGATCGCGATCTTTGGCGGTTTGAGCGGCGGCAGCAAAGTCGTCCGGCTTTATCTCGGCTTGCTTCAACTCCTGAATAAAGTCGGCGGCGAGGATCACAAAACCCGGCAACTGAGCAATCGAATCGAAGTGTTCCAGTTGATCTTGCAACTCGGTCAAAACGTAGCGCAGAATCCGAAAACGAGCGGCTTCCTTAACCCGCCGCTGTGGTGTCCCGGCGAGTTCCAAAAGGCGACCATAGAGATCGTAAAAGTCGAAAAACTCAACGCCAAAATAGGCGGTGATGCCCATTTGTGCGCCAGTTTGTTCTAGGAGCCGGGCGCGAAAGGCACTGATCTGAAGCTCGGTGGGCAGCAGCACCCAGACTTTGCCGAACGCCTTACGCTCCAACACTTGCTGGATCTGGCGGATCGCTTGCTGCGTTTTGCCATGACCTCCGGCTCCGGTCAATAAGGTCGCAGTCATCAGTCAGATCCCCCTATGCGGCGAATTGCTGCTAAAAAGTTGGGTTTATAGATTATCAGGGAATGGCGGAACGAGAAACACGCCACTATCATCGCGCCGCATCGTCAGCACCGCCACAATTGCGTCACGGTTGATCGCCCCGTAGATGTGTGGGAATGGGAAGGGTAGCACCGGATCAAAGCTCTCATATTTCAGCGGCGATTTGAGCGCTTGTACATCTATCGACAGCATCAGAAATTCGCCGGGTACGTCGCGATAGTGCCTGTTGGCGACCATCACCATTAGGTCTGCCCCGCGTGTACAGTGAATAAAGCCGTCCTGTTGGTATTGCGACGGCAGATAATCCTGTGTAGCAGGACACGACTCATAGTAGGCGGCGGGTGTAATGTGATAGATCGTCCGGGTCGGGAACTGCTGTTCAAAAGCATCGCTGGCGGCGCTAAACAGGAGGTCTGGCGGCAGCACCCGTTCGGCAAAACGACGCAGAACGGCGAGTTCTTCTTCGACTCTCCGAATCTGAATGTATAAGTCCCTGACCGAATGTGGATCTTGTGGATCTATTGGCATAACAGAAATCACTTTACAGCCACGGTTTTTCCCGACCACTCGTTACCCCTCGAATTATTGTCCGTGCGATCAAAATACGCAACTGTTTTTGTGGATGGGCGACCTCACAAACCACCAAACACATCACAGATCGGCATAACAGCTTCATAACAATCGTTGTTATGTTATCAAAAATAGGCATTTGTCTACGGACTTGACCCGGACTTTAGTACTAAGAGCGTATATTTATTTCATAACAAATCAATGCTGTATTAATTATAGTGTGATAGAGTATAGAGGCAATAACGCTGATGGGGGTGACTCTTTGCATGAACACGCTTGATAATCTTTCGACTGCCAGCCAAACCTGTGTGAACTGCCAGACTGTCTGTGGTGCTGACGAACTCTACTGCCTATTCTGTGGCTATATCCTTCCCAAAGCGCTTAAAAGCGTCCAGCGTACCCAAAATCTGGACGGAACCGCCAACCGCAATGTCGATCTCCAGTGGGGAACGGGCTACTTCCATGACCGAGCTAATCTGTATCTGCGCCTTGTCGATAATCAACAAGTGATCCCGGTTCCCTTCGAAACACGATCTATTATCTTGGGTCGTGAAAGAGATGGAACCAACGCCACTATCGACCTGACCCCGTTCGGTGCTCGCGAACAAGGCGTTTCGCGGCGACACGTTCGGATAGATCGCCTTCAGGATTTTCTGCAAGTAGTTGATCTTGAGAGCGCCAATGGAACTTTTATTAATCGCAATCGGATTGCGCCGGGAGTAGTGCATACACTGCGCAATCGTGCTGTGCTGCAACTTGGCAAGATGATTCTGCGTGTCCAGTTTGCCTGAGTGTTGTCAGAATATTCGATTTTGTTCACTAACCTTATTGGGCGAATTCGCTTTGTGGGGTCATACAGCGGGATGGCACATAGGCCATCCCCTACCCTGTATTGCGTAGTGCAGACCCCATGTAGTGTCCCATCCATTTTTCCCTATTTCCGAATGCCTCCCTTTGTTCCACAAGTATCACAAATGTTCAGACTGCCCTGCATAGGCAGTGTTATTGGGCATAGATCATTGCTGAGAATCTCATTTTCGCTAGCGGTTGCTCCCCTAACAGGGCTATACTGGTACGCACACAAAAGGTTTCGCAAATATTTTTGATAGATAGGCGATGCCTATCGACTAAGATCCTGTGATCCTAATTTGCGGGCAGGACAGTCATCTATCCCCACCATGGGGATGTGCAGAAAGAGGTAAAGCGCAGTCTTCTGCCGGAGCCGCCCGGTGGCGCTGACTTTTATGGACGATCCACTTATCGGCAAAAAAATTGGTCAATATGAAATCCTGTCACTTGTGGGTCAAGGGGGCATGGCAATGGTTTACCGCGCCCACCAAACCACCTTGAAGCGCGATGTCGCTATGAAAGTTGTGACTTCGACACTGACCCAAGATCCCAATTTTATGGAGCGTTTCAACCGCGAAGTCGAGTTTATTGCCGGGTTGGAACACGCGCATATTGTACCAGTCCATGAACATGGTAAAACCGAAGATGGCATTATCTATCTTACCATGCGCTACTTTAAGGGCGGTACGCTTGCCGAGCGTATTCACAGTGGCAAGCCGTTGGGGCTTTCCGAGATCAGCACAATCGTGAACCAGATCGGCGCGGCGTTGGACTACGCTCACCAGCACGGCGTAATCCACCGGGACATCAAGCCCAGCAACGTCTTGCTAGACGGACAAGGCAATGTCTATCTGGCGGATTTCGGGCTGGCACGGATGGTTGAGCCGGGATTGACTAAAAACCTGACCGAAGCCGATACTTTCTTGGGTACGCCGACCTATATTGCGCCCGAACAGCTAGAGAAAACTAAAACCGACGAACGCACAGATCTGTACAGCTTCGGCATAGTGATCTACGAAATGCTCGCTGGACGGCCTCCGTTCATAGGCGACTCGGCTTTTTCGATCATGCGCGCTCATGTCGAGCAAATTCCGCCGCTGGTCCGTCAGTTCCGCCCGGATCTCTCGGAAGCTGTCGAACAGGTGCTCATCAAGGCACTCAGTAAGAAACCCGAAGCGCGTTACCAGACTGCCGGACAACTTGCGAAAGCCTTTGCCGAGGCGGTAAGCGGCAACTTTACCACACAAAAGCTGATCCCGACCGAATCTTCGCGGCTGTCCATAAACTATTTACGCGCCCATCCATTTGCAATCAGCGTGATCGCGATATTACTGTTGGTGGTATCCTTGACCTTTTTGAACTCACGTGGCAGTTCTATTTTCAGCGGATTGCTAAAAGGTACACCGACCGATGTGAATCAAATCGTGCCGACTGTCAACGAAACAGCCCGTCCCGACAAAGGCGAACCTAGCGATCTCACCCTGACGGATAGTGAGCTTATTGCGGCGCGTACTGCATTGAACGGATCGTTTATCGGTATGGTCGCTTGTACGCTTGCCACCGACTATCACGCGAGTCTGGCAGCGGCGGTACGGAATCGTGCTCAGGAGTTGAACCTACCGATTCGGATCGAGGATGCCCAGAACGACAAAACGCAGCAACCTGTGATCATCAATCGGTTTGTGGCGCAGGGGGCGAAGGCAATTGGGGTATGTGAGTTAGACTCCGAATCGGTTGGCCCTGCGCTGATGGATGCACAGAAAGCCGGAGTCAAGATTGTGCGCCTCTCAGATATTGTACAGGGGCAAAACAGTGTCTCGATTACCCTAACCAACGAGGCGATGGGTCAGGCAGTTGGAGCATATACCGCCGCGATGGTTAACAAGACCATGAATGGACAGGCCAACGTTGCCATTTTGGATTATCCCGATGTGCCAAGCACGGTGATCCGCGCCAATGCGATGGAAACGGCGCTGCGCGAAAAAGCGCCCAAAGTGACTGTCGTTGGGCGCTATGAAGGCGGTCTACCAGAAAATGGTGAACGCACTATGGCTGCTGCCCTTCAACAATATCCCGAAATCAACGTGATCATGAGTATTAACGACGCGGGGGCATATGGCGCAATCAAGGCGTTGCTCAATGCAGGCAAAAAGCCGGAAGATGTAAAGATTGTCAGTGTCGATGCCGAAAACGAGGCGCGACGCATGATCCGTGAAGGCCAGTTTTTTGTCGCCTCGGTGGACAGCGGCGGGATGCAGAGTGGTAGATCGCTCGTGGATGCTGCCGCAAAGCTGCTGGCCGGATCTATTGTCCCCCGGCAAATTCTGCTGCCGGGTCAAGTAGTGACTCGTGAGGCATTGATGTCACCAACTCAGGCTGCAACACCGTAATCGTACACGCTTAACAGAAGGCGAGGAGTCGCAGTAACTATGTTCAAAAAATTAAACTCCGCACTGCGTGCGGTACGGACTTTGGGTGGAAAAACAACTGTTTCGACAGTGCAATATGGCTTGAATAAAGTTATCCTTGATGCTCGCTATGGGCGGCCTAATCCCCCGACGGGGCCGTTCCACACGCTGGGCGAAGTAACGAGTATTAATCAGCACGAACGCGGCTTAACGGTCAATTCCGAGAATGGAGTTGTCCGTCTGACGGTAATCGCCCCGGATTGCATTCAGGTACGCTTTCAGGAGTCGGGCAAATTTCCAGTGCCGTTTTCGTATGCAGTCGCGAAGGTTACATGGCCTGAAATCTCCTTTAAGATGCAGGAGCGCGACGAAGACATCACGCTGATTGCGCCGGAGATCCAATGCGTGATCAACCGATCTACCAGTGCGCTTACCTTCAAAAACAGTCGTGGCGAGATTATTAGCAGGGAAGCTGAGGCGATCACGTGGCGCGAGGGTGAGTTCCGGTTGAATCGCACGCTGCCCCCCGACGAGCAATGCTTCGGACTGGCCTGCCAGCCGACGAGTCTGGACTTACGCGGCAGGAGCTATATTTTCTGGAACAGCGATCCGGTTAACTATGACCGGGACACGATTCCCTCGTATTATACGATTCCATTTTATTTGGGTGTCCATCAGAACTTTACCTGTGGGGTATTCTGGGATAATCCCGGACGCGGTTGGGTCGATGTTGGCGAAGAACAGCCGGATCGGCAGACCTTTAGCGGTGTATCGGGCGAACTGCGGTACTACGTCTTTAGCGGCTACGATATGATGAGTGTGCTGCATCGCTACACTGAACTGACAGGTCGAATGCCCATGCCGCCGATGTGGGCGCTAGGCTTCCATATCAGCCGCTGGAGCTATTACCCCGCCGATAGAGTGCGCGAGATCGCTAGCATACTGCGCAAGAAAAAAATCCCCTGTGACGCGATCTATCTGGATATTCATTATATGGATGGTTATCGCTGTTTCACATGGGATCGCGACCAGTTTCCGGCTCCGGCGCTGCTGCTCACCGAACTTGCCGATCAGGGCTTCAAGGTTGTCGCGATCATCGATCCGGGCATCAAGGTTGACCCCAAGTACAAGGTCTACGAAAGCGGGTTGCAAGAGGAGGTCTTCTTACGGTTGCCTAGCGGCAAACCGTTTGTTGGCCCGGTCTGGGCGGGTAACTCTGTCTTCCCCGACTTCACTAGTCCAAAGGCTCGAGCGTGGTGGGCTACCCAGTGCGATCCGCTGCTCAAGTCTGGGCTAGCGGGTCTGTGGAACGATATGAATGAGCCGACGGTGTTCAATGCGGGGGCAGGCAACGAGATCCCTGAATACATCAAGCAGGACTTCGATGGGCAGGGCGCAACGCACCTTGAAGCACACAACCTTTACGGCATGTTGATGGGGCGCGCCTCGCGGGAAGCGCTCGAAAAGATGCGAACTGGCAAGCGCCCCTTCAATATGATCCGCGCCGCGCACGCCGGAGCGCAGCGCTACGCCTCGACATGGACAGGCGATAACCGCTCGACGTGGGATCATTTGCGGCTGAATATTAGTATGGTGCTCAACTCTGGCATGTCGGGGATGGCTTTCAATGGGGCAGACGTAGGCGGTTTCGCGGGCGAATGTGAACCAGAACTCTATGCCCGCTGGATACAGCTTGGCTCGATGATGCCCTACTTCCGCGTCCACACGGCGCAAGATACCCCGCCGCAAGAACCGTGGGCTTACGGACAACCCTACGAGAATATCGCACGTAGCTATATCAATCTGCGTTATCAACTGCTGCCCTACTTCTATTCGCTGTTTGCCCAGTCATCGCAAAATGGCTGGCCTATCGTGCGTCCAGTTTTTATGGCAGACCCCGCCGATAGCAATCTGCGTAAGATCGAGGATGCGTTCATGGTGGGCGATTCGCTATTGGTTGCGCCGATCCTCGAAAAAGGCCAGACCGAGCGTGAGGTATATCTGCCACGCGGCAGGTGGTTCGACTACCACACCAATCAACCTATGTTCGGCGGCAAAACGATCACCGTCAAGGCTCCGCTAGATACGCTGCCGATCTTTGCGCGAAGTGGACAGGTGATCCCGCTGTGGCCTGTCCAGCAGTATGTCGGGGAGGTAGAAATGACGGAACTGCATCTCAAGGTTTACGCGGGCAACGGCGAAGTCACGCTCTACGAAGATGCGGGCGAAAACATGGACTATTTGAACGGCGCGTATCGCTGGTTATACTTCACCTGCAAAGCGTTGCCGACAGGTGGCTTCACACTCGATTGGCGACGGGCGGGGAAATACACACCGCCCTACGAACAGGTGCGCTGCGAGGTTTTTGGTATCCTCAACGAACCGAAAGAGGTGCAGTTGGATGGACGATCTGCGCCGTTGTGGTATTACGAGAAGGGTATTGTCGAGTTCACAGCGAACAAACCGTTCCAGAATGCCAAGATCATTGTGGCAGATGCCAGCGATTCACCCTCGTCAACACTGATCCATTCGCCTTTCAAGGGCTAGGAATAGACGAAAAAGCAGGGTCACGCAGGCAATGGCCCTTACAAAATACGCTTTGGTGTAGGGGTCGGGCCTGCCCGACCCTTAAGTAAAGTAAGGAACAATACGGCGATGGCAACTATTCTCGTAACTGAAGATCATGCCGATGCACGGCTGTTATTTCGCGATGTTCTGGAAGGTATGGGCTACGATGTGATCGAGGCAGCAGACGGTCTGGAAGGGGTTAAGCTGGCGCTAACTCACAAGCTCGATCTGATCATTCTGGACTTGATGATGCCTGCCGCGTCGGGCGATTCGGCGCTGCGCTTTATGCGTGGCACGCCGGGACTGGAAACCATCCCGATTCTGGTGGTGTCGGCGCACCCCGATATTGCCAAGATCGCCGCGCAAAATGGCGCGACCAGTTGGGTTGCCAAACCGATCCGTATCGACGAACTGTGCAACAAAGTCGAGTCGCTGCTAGCGAACGCCAAATCTGCATTGTGACGAGGAAGGTCCTTACCCCCATTGCCCGCAGGGTGAGGGAGAAAGGCTAAGGCTGTACTGCATCAGACACTATCCGAAAACCAGTATCATTGGCACTATATGTCGCAATGGAGTATCCACGATAGGCGGTGCGTGCGGCTAGATTGAAACGGTTCCACGAACCACCGCGTATTACTAGCTTTGCACTGTTATTTGATGCTATTGGGTCATCTTTAATCTTTTGCGAATAGTAGCCACTATCGTACCAATCAGCAGCCCATTCCCGCACATTCCCACTCAAATCATAAGCATTTACCCAACTTTTGTCGCCTTCATAACTGCCTACCGACGCGGTTTTTTGTGAAGCTTTGCCACCAATACTGCTTTCATTAATATTGGCTCGACCAGGCTCATATCGGTTTCCCCATGGGTAGATAAACGACTGGGGGCTATGTGCGGCGTATTCCCATTGGGCTTCGGTAGGCAAGCGTCCGCTACGCCACTTTGCATACGCTTCGGCCTCATACCACGATACCCCAACTCGCGGTTGTTGTGCATCGCCAAATCCGAAATAATTCGCTGGGCTTTTGCTGCTTTGTCCTTGCAGCCAGTCCAATCCATCTTTTGACCAGTAATCAGGATTGCTATAACCGCCAGCCTCCACGAACTTCAGAAAAGCCGCGTTTGTCACCTCGAACTTGTCAAGCCAGTAACCTTTGGTCAGGCAAACTTCGTGCTGTGGCAGTTCGTCACCCTGTGTACTAGGATCTTTGGTAGAATCGCTACCCATCTGGAAACAACCTAGCGGAACCCACACCTGAACAATCCCTTGCTTATCGGTACGTTCCTCGCCGGGGGCCAATGTAGGGGTAAGCGTTAGTGTTGGGGTAAAAGTGAGTGTAAAGGTCGGCGTGAAAGTTTTAGTATAGGCCGCTATTGTTTTGAGCGCGTCGGCAGTGTCGGTGATCGCCACGACTGCTGCCACTGTTTTGTCATAATTAGGTGTATCGGTAGGGGTTAAAGTTACTGTAGCAGTTAAAGTGGATGTTTTTGTGTAAGAGGCAATTCTGTTGGCAGTCTGCGTAACCCTCCATGCACGGGTTGCCGCTGCCAAATCGTTGGCATTAAAGGCGGTTGCTGTCGCTGGTTTGCTAGGAGTTGTGCTTGGTGCAAGGGTGACGTTTGGCGTGGCAGCGAGGGCAATCTGCGTCAAGCCGTCGGTGGTAGCTTTGACCCCGGCGCTAATCGTGGCAGTTTTGTTATCCGCAACTACGGCAAGGCTAGTCGCTGTGTCGATTGTCGGCGTTATCGTTGATGGAGCGTCATTTCGTCCGATAAGCAAGCCAGTCGCGATCAAAATGGCAGTCACAGCGACTACCGACATAAGTATAACAATACGTCGTTTCCAGTGATTATTAGCTACTGGGTCATGCGAATCTCTTGATGGTAGGTCGTCAAGTTCCAATTGGGCGCGTTTAGCGAGCGCAGGCTCACTGCTTTTTGCCAAAAGTTGAAGCCACTCGTAGGCTGCTGCCCCCTGTGGACTATATGAGTTAGCGGCAAGCTCGCCAAGTTGGGTTAGCAAGCGACGATGTTGGGTCGCGTCATTGCTGTTCAGGCGACGGCTCAGATCGTCGTCCAGTGTGTGCGGAGCATAACGTAACAGAGTGGTATATAGTGCGGGCGGTGCAGGATCTTCTAGGGTCGCTCTGCGAGCATCTACCACCTGAATATTGTTCAGGCCAAACCAGATGTCACCCTCGCGCCACAGGGGAATAATCGGGCAGTGTTTGCCTTCGGCGTGATTCTTTTCGCGCTTCACCCACTTTGATTTTTCAGAGGCCGAAGTCATGACCAGAATCATAGCATAGGCTTGCTCAAGCGCGGACTTGATCTCATCTTCCCAATCGTCGCTGCCCGCCAGACTGGACGCATCCATCCAAACTTCGTAGCCGTTCTTACGCAGTTCGGCGGCAAGACGGGAGACGTAGGCACGGTCATCGGTCTTGTAACTGATAAAAATATAACTCATTAACACTGCCTTATAAGGTTAAATTCCACCCTGTATTATATGATTAACGTGCAGAGAACACTAATCTTTTGTTCAATGTGGATTTTGGGGGTAGCTCGAATGGGGCTTTACTTCTCACTCTGCCGCAACCGTTGCGCGATCATCTCAAGCACCGCAGCGTTATCGCCCGCAGCATACGCATCGATCAATTTGCTTTCCTCGGCGGTGAGAGTATCGCCGTAACTGCCGCGTGGATGGTCAGTTAATCCCAGCAAATAATCGGTACTCACATCCAGTTGTTCAGCCATTGCTTTTAGATACTTCGCTGATGGATCGGTTTGCCCATTCTCGTATTTATTGACCTGCGCTTCGCCTAACCCACAGCGGCGGGCAAGCTCACGCTGCGACCAACCATATCGTTCGCGCCACATACGTAAGCGTTCTGCGTTCAAAGCAGTTTTGTGATCTTCGACTTTCACAGGTTAACTCGCCTGATCCATTTTGTAGTTGACAAACATCTCATTTGGATTTAAGATTGTCTGTAATTTGATGCAATACGCATCAATAAAAATAGCACGGCGGGGTCGCTGAAACGGCTGATCCACCGCTAGGACAGCGTAAATAGTGTATCCCATCTTTTCCGTAAATCTTGCGTATCGTCAAGTTGTTGCGACCCGCTTGTCCGTAGGATTCGCAACGCTCATTCACACATGCTAAAGTTTCCAAAAGAGGTCGTGTTTGGGTTTGGGTGTTCTTGTTCATACCACTATCTTACCCCTCGACCTCTTTTTTACCCCCGATGTGATAATCTCACGGCACTACCGATCCGCTACCCTGTATCGTAGAAAAATCTAGGTACAGCCATATCACGCGGCGCACCGATAATCGTGGATGATGCTACCCAAGACATCTTGGCAATCAAGGGTCCCGTCCCTCGGTTATCTCTGAATTGTTCCGCCGTTAAACGCAGGGGATCAGTCCATCCAAGATCATTGTTTCTACCTACCCAATCTCAGGGAATACCTCGACCATTTTCTCGTCTTGGGAGCACGGCATCTTTCAGATATCCTAAACATATATGTGACGTATTTCAACACTTTCCGTCCGCATCAGGGGATAGGTCAGCACATCCCGGTTCCATCCTCAGAGGAGAACACACCGAAACAGCGTGCTGATCAAGTCTACTCCATTCTCATCATGGGTGGTTTGCATCATCACTACCTACTGCCTGCCTGACGCAGGATTCTCGGCTCAGATGCGTTAAGTAGCCGGCACAGAGGATGCGTAACGTGAGTGATTAATTATGGCATTGACCAAGGACACTGAAAAGCTGCACAGATAAGTTTGGCGTTATCTGAACTTACCTCCTGAAATGACAACTCGACTTTATGCGGCGGGTTGATGTGCGAAATGAGTATTTGTACTGCCCAATCGACGGCCTGTTTGCCGCCCGTTGGATAGATATAGGTAACCCCTATTCGCTTCTGTAAAACAGAGACAATACCGCCTTCAGCGGTCGGTAAACCATCAATGCCAATGAACAGAAATTTGTCCATATCCTCCTTGGTATTTTGTGCCGCGACAATAGCCGCCTCTGCCATTGAATCATTATGGGCATAAATCACATCGACAGATGGGTTTTCTTGAAGCATCAAAGCAGCGCGTTCCAGTGCCAGTTCACGCAGCCAATCCGCGTTTTGGCTGGCGACGATATGAAGTGCCACCGCATCTTTGATACCTAACCGAAACCCGTTGCCCCGGTCTTTGGCAGGCGGTGATCCTTCCAGCCCTCGCAATTCGATAATGTTGCATGGCACGCGCTGGTGTGCCGCACACCAGCGCACTGCGAATTCGCCCGCCGCCTGACCAATGGCGATGTTATTAGCGCCGATAAACACACTGAATTGATCGCCATTTATCGCTCGATCCAGAATGATCACCGGGATACAGTGCTGGTACGCATGGTTAATCACGTCGGTCAAAGGTAATGCTTCAACGGGTGAAATGATCAGTAAATCGATCCCTAAATTCAAGAAGTTCTGGACATCTGCCATTTGCTTTGAATAGTTTTGGCGAGCGTCTGCAAAAATGACCGCCAACTGGGGATAGGCCTGAGCAGCAGTAGCGATCTCTTTGTTCATCAACTCTCGCCAAGGATCGCGGTCGCGGCTACTCTGCGAGACGGCGACAATATAGTGATCTTTGATGGGTGGTAATGGACATCCGGTAGGCAGTGGGCCAGCGGGGTTAGCATCCTCGATCACTTTGCCATCGACACGCCTAGCATCGTAAGGATTCCAGCCATTCTTCTGAGTTTGAGCATAGGCGGTTGAAAATCCGACCCACAGGAACGTAAACAGTAGTAGTGAACGCTGCAAAAAGATTATGTGTCGCCAAACAAAATCTCCTAGGATTAACATGGTTAAGTTCTGTCTGGCGGGTAAGGTTGTACTTCGTTGAGTTCGACGAGATGACAACGCAGCGCTAGCAGGGCAGCTTGAGTACGGTCGTGCAATTCCAACTTACTGAGAATACTGCCTACGTGTGTACGAATCGTGTTCTCGCTGACCATCAACTGATCAGCAATGGCGTGATTGGTAAGCCCCCGCGCCACAAACCGTAGAACCTCTAGTTCGCGTTCACTCAAGTCGATAAACGGGTTCTCATGCAGAATATCCGCCTGACTGTGGGTAATCCACCCAGCCAGATGGCTCATCACGTTCGGATGCAAAATCGACTGTCCCTGATGCGTCGATTGAATGGCTTTCACCAAGTCGTCGGGATCAATGTCTTTGAGCAAATAGCCCATCGCTCCTGCCTGGATAGCGGGTAGAACATGTGCGTCATCCAGGAAACTGGTCAATGCTAAGACATGGGTTTGGGGATATTTCCGAACCACAATGCGCGTCGCCTCTGCGCCGCTCAACCCCGGTAAGGCCAGATCCATCAGCACGATGTCAACCGGGAGACTCTCTAATAGTTTCAGAGCCTCTTCGGCACTGGCTGCCTCACCGACGACATTGATCCCTGGTGTGGATTGTAAATAACCACGCAGTCCGAAGCGCACCATGCCATGATCATCCACGATCAGAATTCGGATCGGCGTTTCTGGGGATTTGCTCATGATCCTCTTTGTGTGACCTCCGTAATTTTTCGCCTTGAAACGGGATTCTGATTTCCACTTGTGTACCTTTACCGATCTGGCTGTATACCCAAACCGCTCCGTCAACGCGTTCCAACCGATTACGCATCGTCGCCAATCCGGTTGAACCCGGCAAAACGGCCTCTGGATCGAATCCATGCCCATCATCCGCAATGGTTAGTATAGTCTCTGGGCCGAAATCTAGGTTAATTTTTACGCTGCTTGCGCCACTATGCCGAATAACATTGGCAATGGCTTCCTGGGCAGCCCGGAACAGTACATGCTCCTGAGCAATCGACAGACAATTCGTGCCGCTGCTTGACCAGACAACTTGTAGATGATGAACGGTCCCTAACTGGCGTGTGTACCGTTCAAGGGCTTCATTCAAGTGGTTTTCCTGGAGCGGTACGGGTACGAGTTCTTGCAGCAGACCCGTCATTTCTGCTTGAGCTTCGCGGCTGGACCGCTTGAGGTGTTCCAAATAGCTGCGTGTCGCTTCCGGGTCGATACTTAACAGGTTCAAGGCGGTCGCTGCCGAAAGGGTAATGCTAAATAACTGCTGCTTAACGCTATCGTGTAG
>JBDTVG010000240.1:0-17074 GCA_040007395.1 Chloroflexota bacterium | reverse complement strand
TGGCGCTCTGCCTAACTTTCATCCTTGTGGTTGGTAGGTGTCGGGTGACTAGGTTGATTAGGGTTAAAGAGAAAAATGCGACTAACGATTTTCTGTAGTCTTTTGTATCTATTTGGGGCTTGCTTCTCATCTTTAGGTATTCCCATGCCCAAGAATCATAACGACGCATCAGTGACAAGTACGTTAACTACAATAGATAGTATTGAAAGCATCACTATCACAGTTGCAAACGTATCTCATTTGACTAAAGCCTTCTCTATACAAAGTGAAAGTGCTTATATAAGCACAATGGTATTCAGTGTCGATGGTACTCTCCTAGCAACGGGTTCGGCTGAAGGTGCAATTTCACTTTGGTCAACTCAAACAGGGAAAAGAGCCGCGCTTCTGCAAGGCCATACGGATGTTATTAACGATTTAGCATTTAGTCCAAATGGGAAATTCTTAGCTTCCGCCAGCCGCGATAAAACCGTAAGGATGTGGAACACGACTGATGGTAAAGAGTTAGCCGTTTTTCGAGATCATTTAAGTAACGTTACTCATGTAAGCTTCAGTCCAGATAACAAGATGCTTTTATCGAGCGGGGAAAATGCAGCTATCTTGTGGCAACTCCCGACAAAAACAAAAGTCGTTCTTGCAGAAGTACAGGAAGATGCACCGGCATTTACCGGTCGATTTAGTCCAGACGGCTCGATAATAGTAGTGAGCGCGCGAAACAGCGATACTGAGATATGGACAACTTCATCTCTTAAACTTCAAGGCAAACTGTTATGCCACAATGGAGGAGTTAGTGCAGATATTTTTACTCCCATTGTGTTCAGGCCCGATGGCCGCCTAGTTGCGTGTGGTCTTGCAAGTGGAGCCATTCAAGTATGGGATATAGTTCCTTTGAAGGAGCTTATTACTTTCCAACAAAAGGATGATACCGTAATGGATTTACTTTTTAGTCCTAACGGGAAAGTTCTTGCAACTACGGGGGACAATACCGTTCAACTTTGGAGTATAAGCTCACGAACCGCACTGTTAGACCAGCAGCTTGATTGTAGTACAGTGACAAATGCTGTATTTAGCCCAGACAGTTCTCTCTTAGGGTATGGAGGATACTGTCCAAAAAAAGAAACTGGTTTCCTAACGTTATTTGATACAAACTCTGGCAGACAGGTGACTATATTCAATATTAAAGGATTAGTTTCACATGTTGCCTTTCACCCTAAAGGAACTCAAATTGTAACTACCGTTGGTGGAGAAATTCACTTCTGGATGCTCCATTAACGACAGCAGAAAACTGATAATCTTTTGAATCATGTCCCCAATTGTTGCTCATCACTACTTGGTGGATCGCTACCCAAAATGTGGATTGACCCCCTTCTCTGCGAACAAAGAAGGGGTAGAGGGATAGGTTCAACCGCTAGCGAACGATAGTCGCCAACGGCTGGATAATGATCATAATGAGCAGGCCAATACCAACCGGGATTAGCAGCGCCCACGTAAAGACTTTGCTGTCGTAACGCAGGTGCATATAAAACTGCACGACCAGCCACGCTTTGGTCGCGGCAAGCGCCAATAGCAAGGGGATTTTGATGACTGGGATATACGTCACCAGCAGTTCGACAAGCGTGAGCAGTGCCAACACAAGGAACACTGTAAAGTAGGTTCCTTCGCCGGGGAGTTGATGTTCGTGTTCCTCTGATTTATTCATGCTATAGCTCCCGCCTGTCAGATGAGATATACAACGGAAAAGATAATGATCCAGACCACATCGACAAAATGCCAGTACAGGCCGTAGAACTCAACTCCGAAGTGATCTTCTTGAGTGAACTTTCCGTTGAATGCACCCCAGAAAACCCGCGCCGTCCAGATAATGCCGATAAATACGTGAGCACCATGAAAGGCGGTCAGCGTAAAAAAGCCCATCCCGAAGATACTCTTGGGGTCAGTTGGGCTGCCACTCAGCGTTAATCCTTCATGTCCCAGATTGCTATATTCGATCATCTGGATAACCAAGAAGATAGTTCCCAGCAGACCGGTCAGTGCCAGACTCCGCAGAAACTTCGTGCGGTCATTGATCTGAATAGCCGCTAACGCCCGCACAACGGTAAAACTGCTGGCTAGCAGCAGGAACGTATTGAGGCTGGTTAGGGGGATATTCAGAACGGCGTGCTGTTCGGGCTGTTGGAGCCGCCCATAGATATAGATGGCGATCAGGACGGAAAACAACATAACTTCTGAAGCGAGGAACAGCCACATCGCGAACTTGCGATTTTCGGTACTGCTCTCCGCCTCGTGGGCGGTTTCTGCACTGTGGACAGCCTGTACGCCGTGAACAGCTTCAACCTCGGTGAGAGAATTGGCGGTGATATGTTCTGTCATTACTTTTTTTGCTCTTGATTCCCGGTAATGATCTTCGCAGTGCTAGTAAAAATCGAGCCAGTGGTGTTTGTGAAAGCTGGATCGATCTGCCCGATTACTGGCGATGATAAGCACGATTACCCATCTTGTCAAGCGAAATCGGCAGGCAAAACGGCTGAATCATCATCCCATCATCATCCAAGATAGGATGTGCTCAATCGCTGTGTGCCGCGAATAGCTATTGTGTAATTGAGATTTAATTGAGATGTATCTGAAAATTCTGTGAATTTCTTTAGTGTTATGATGTCTAAATTGCTTTAAGAACCTGTTGTTGGTCATGTTCTGACAACAGAATTATTTTAAGAAGGGGTAGTACCATGAGCGAACTTGAATTAAAACGGAGTCTCAGTTTGGTTCGTTACGGTGGGGTCGTCGTTACCTTGATGGTATTCGTGATCTTACTGGTCTTCGCATTGGTTGTTGGAACGGGCATCGATAAGGCTGTTCCGGGAGCCGCCGTCACTGGTATGACATTGGGCAGCCTCTTCCCTTATATCATCGGTCTCACCATTCTGGCTGGTGTGTTGTCGATAGCTTTATTCTTTGGCTATCGGGCGTATCTGATGGGTCGCGTTAGCAAAGCCTAATCTTTGCTTTCAAATACCGGGTGTATCTTAGGATCGCCCGGTACTTCCCCAATTTGCTCGACAAACCCTTACGATGGATTGTTACTTTTGCCCCCTAGCACGGTGAAATCACTGAGCACCATCTCGAATTGATGCCCCGACGAATACACCTCCACATACTCGATATAATCAATTTTCCCCGGCGGAAATTGCTGTTTAAGATCTCCAGTATCGTAGATATACCAAGTGTCAGCGTTGATCTGGGCATGGTTGTGGGGGCAAGTATCGCAGGTCAACAGATTTGTGTCCGAGGGCGGACGTTCGGCATAGAAACCCTGCCGCCAAAATTGTTCATGTCCATCAGTATCGACATACGCCATGAGTAGCATCAGCGGACATTCTGAGCCGACGATGCCGCAGGTCGTTACATCCTGATACAACAATTTCATCTTGAGCTGGATCGATAATGACGAATAATCTTTAGGGTTTAACCCCTTTGGCCTCGGTGGAAAATTGAACTGACAGTTTGTCGAGGCTGATCCCAACGGCTGCTGTCCAGCGCCGACTCCGCGCCGCGAAATCTCCAGAACCACTTGTCCGTCCATCCGAGTCCGAGTCCAAGTCCCATCAGGCTCGTTTGGTTTTTCTTGCGGTGGGGTTGTACAGGCCCAGAAAAGTGGCAAAGTCTTATTGGTGTCAACATCGTCATCGGAACCAAAACTGGGCTGGACAGGCCCCGGCTCACTTAGGTTCAGCATATCGTAGGGGTATGGCTGCACAAGAACATCCTGTTTGCCATTTTCCAGCACCGCTTGCATATTCGCTTCGATAGGCCATGCCCGGTCTGGCGATGCATAGAGCAGGCTCTTGCCGGAGCGTGTATAGACCGTGGTTTTCTGGTCAAGTGCATCGATCCGATAGGAGCCACTGTCTTTTATCAAGGCGACTCCAACAGTTGCATCCATGCTTAGCGCGACGGCACGGTTCAATTTGTCGGGGATATCGATGATGAAGTGTCCAGTGGCATCTTTTAACATCATCCGGTACAGTTCTTGGCTCCACTCGAAGCGGGGACGTGACGCTTCAGTGAAGGTCAGGGTACTATTTTCCAGCAGAAAGAGTGTCCCAACCACCCGCCCCGAATAGGCATCGACAAACGTCAGATAGCCCTGCGAATTATTATCGGTTTGTAGTACTGTGTTTGCTACGACAAACGTGTCCTGATTGTCTGGGTCGTTGTTGTTGACTAACGTGCGTGTACCATCGGGGCGACTGACTGTGACCGCGCCCCGACTGACTACGATCCGCGTTGTGAGGGCAACCGGCGATTCAAACAGAAACCAGTTTGCGCCCCAAGTACCCACAACACACATCACGCAAAATGCTATAAAACTGAAAATGACGACAATCCACGCCACATTCTGTGGACTACGCATCAGCCCTGTATTCGCTTTAACTGTCTGAGCCATACTTTATCTCAAATAGGGGGACTAATGGCAAGGGCTGTGCGGTTTCACTCCATGTGGCCTCGACTCGGCTGACTTTGGCTCCAGATGGCCCAATCCGCAGCCATGCCAGAAAACCTTCGAGGACGGCATGTTCTCCAATGGCCTTTGTTTCTACTGTGCCATCAGCCAGATTACGCACCCATCCAGTTAGCCCCAACATCTGCGCCTTCAATTGTGCATTGTAGCGAAAACTAACCCCTTGAACTCGTCCGTGAACTATCGCGTGAAGTTGTTGCAAAACCAGCATACCTGCCCTATAGTGTTAATGGCTAGTTTGATAGATTGGCCTATCGGGTGTCTGATTATAGCGTTGTCTGGCATGGATGGCACACTAGGGTCGCCCGTGATCTTTGATACACAATTCACAGGACAAGAACTACTATGACGGGTACTCTGATCAACATCGTGGCGGTCATCATCGGTAGCGCCCTCGGTTTATTGATAGGCCATCGCCTGAGTACACGCATTCAGGAGTCTGTGATGACCGGATTGGGGTTAGTGACTCTGGTTCTGGGAATGCAGAGCGCATGGCGTAGTGGCAACATCGTGATCCCACTGTTGAGCCTTGCCAGCGGCGCGATAGTCGGGGAACTGCTCGATCTCGATGGCAGTCTCAAGCGCTTTGGCGGCTGGCTCCAGAGTCGCAGCGCCAGCACAACTGAAACCCATTCCGCTGATGAAGCAATGCAGGCGCGAGCACGTTTTATCAATGCCTTCGTAACGTCCAGCCTCGTGTTTTGTGTTGGCCCACTGACAATTTTGGGGCCGATCCAAAATGGGATTAACGGAGCCGATATTCAAATTCTGGTCATCAAATCCACCTTAGATTTTTTCTCGTCTATAGCCTTTGCTGCTTCGTTGGGCATCGGTGTTGCATTTTCGGTGATCCCACTAGGGCTGCTGCAAGGTAGTTTTGCATTGGTCGGGATGGGGCTTGTTGGTGCATTGGCGGCGGGCAGTCAATTGACTGCAACAAATCCATATATCCGCGAATTGACTGGGACGGGCGGTTTAATTCTGCTTGGCTTGGCCTTGATTCTGCTAAATATCAAACAACCGCGTGTTGCCAACTTCTTGCCCGCCTTGCTGATTGCACCCTTGCTAGTGTGGATCGCGACTCTATTGGGTATCAACATTTACCCCTTGTAAAATTATTAGCCTACTAGATACACCTACTCCGCTTGTTTCTATTTTAAAAGTTCTTTAACTTCACAAATTTGTTATGAAATATATACGCTTTTTATCCGTTTGAAGGTATACTTTGAGAAGTTGTAAAAAATTGAAAAGAATCGGTTAGATTTTTCAACCAAATCGACCTAAAGCAAAGATTAGTTTGAGTACATCAATCATGTCAATGTATAAACAGAATGTGGCACAGGTCGTTTCTCAGGTAGCGGTACATCTGCACAATGCACTAGGGCCTATCGGTACTGCTCTATTTGATCGTAATGGTACGCTCGTTTTTAATAATAATGCGCTGCATTATGTGAACGAGAATACACTGACGGCGCTTGTGGCGGACTGCCTGATTAACCCTGTCCCCGGCGGGTTGAGTTCTGTCACCGCTGATGGGGTCACTGTCCGCACGATTGCGTTGGATGCACAGCACGTCTTTGTGGTGGTCGGCAACAAACTCGAAGACAACACCATTAACGGCTTTGTCAGCAGTTTGCGACGGATCTTGCCTAAAGCCTCGATCACCGACGACTAACCTCACTGACTCGCGTGTTTCAAATCTCGAATTTCAACGGCTCCTGCGCGATGAATCGGACGATCTCGCCAAAATCCTCAGTGCGATCATCGGGCAAATAAGCGACGGCGGTGTGTGGAGTCAACAACAGGTTAGACTGCGGATCGCGTGCCAATGCAATCAGGGAATGGGTTGGTTGCAGCGGTTCATATTCGAATGTGTCTAACGCCGCTCCAGCGAGTCGATGGACACGCAGTGCTTCGACGAGTGCCTGTTCATCAATCACGCTGCCACTGCCCGCATGAACCAACACAGACGAAGGCTTCATCAACGTAAACGTCCCGGTAGAAATACTGCGATCAGTTTTTTCGTTGAAAGGCAGCAAGCTCACCAACACATCAGCGTTGGTCACACAGTCAAGCATGGAAGCATAGCGCAGCCACAGCTCGCGCTCAACGGCTTCTGGATAGCGGATGCGTTTGTTGTAATACAGTTTCGCCAACCCAAAGGGTTTGAGCCTTCGCGCTAGTTCAACACCAATCTCGCCCATCCCCACGATAGCCACTGTTTTGCCGTACAGACTACGAATATCGGTATATTCCATCCAATTAAAGGCGAATGTATTTTCATCAGTACGGCGGGCGGGCAGGCCATGCGCGGCAGCGTTAGCAGCGGTAAGTGAACGCCCTAGGCGCTTAAGCACAGCAAAGATCATCATCATCAGGTGTTCGGCCCCATAAATGCTCCCTTGTACGGGCTGCATCGAAACCTGAACGCCTTTTTTCCGGGCGGTTTCCACATCAATATCATAGCTGAGTGAGCCGAGACGCAGAATAAGTTTGAGATTCTTTGCCGCTGTAATCATCGCGGTGGTAATCGGTTGGTTGCGCTCAGAAATAATGAAATCGACAGTTGGCAGCAGCGCCATAAGGTCAGCGTCCGAGGGTCGCCGTTTCATGATCACTTCAACATCGGGCGGTGCGGCCTTGATCGCCGCTTTCTGGTGGCGTTCACTGCGGTCAGTTAAGAATAGGAGTCGGAAGGTAGACACAATGATTGTCCTATAAAAAAGCCGATGAATAGCCAATAATATTTATCTAGCGGCAAACGATCTATTTGAGCTATGGGGCGAGCAGAGTCAGCGAATCTAGCAACAGTGGCAAGCCAACCAGTTCATGCCAACTACTTGCTTCGTTTGCCAACGATCCGTATGCGTCTACCGCCAGCCCTGACACCAACGCATCTTGCGCTAACCCCGCCAAATTGCTTTCTGCCAGAATGATCAGCGGGTAGGCTTGTCGGTCTCCGAGTGGTTCAGAATCCGATGGGCGGGCAAAAACCCCATGCCGCATATCATTGAGCGAAGGTAGACCCACATGATCAGCCGAAAAAACGCCGCCAATGACTTCGATAATCACGACTTCGATGCCACCCACTTCAAGAGCATGAAGGCGCTCGACAAACCCACCAACCTTGACGCGCCCATCCCATTGCAAATTATGGCGTTCGCTGTTTTCCCAAAAGGCCAGTGGTGGGCCATCAGGCGTTCCCCATACCAAACGCACGAGTCCCTCACTAGGGGCGTGCAAGGCAAAAGTGCCTTGCTTGCCCTGAGCTTGTACGGCTTCGGTCTCAGTGAGCACATACAGCATATTCTGGGCATAGTTGGGAATGCGAAAGTCATCGGCGATTTGACCGTTAAGGGTGCCGCTACTGTCTTGCATCGCTTGTGGCTCCTTCTAGATGACTTACAAATGATTTATAGATGGCGCAAATCGTCCAGCGTAATCCAACCTGCCCGGAGTGCCATCAGCGCAGCATCAGCGCGGGTTTTTACACCGAGTTTGTCAATGGCGTTTTTCAGCAGATTAACGACAGTCCCCTCATCCAGATTGAGTTTCTCGGCTATCTGATCGTTTTCTTCCAAGCCAGCGGCGATACAGCGCAGAATATCGTGTTCCTGTTCGTTAAGAGGATCAATATCGCGCATATTCCGCAGCCCATCGACCAACCGTTCAGCAATGCCTTGTCCAAGCACCATTGCCCCTGAATAGACATCGCGCACAGCGTTGATCAGTTCTTCTTCTGTCGAGGTCTTGAGCAAATAGCCATTGGCTCCAGCACGCATCGCCCGCATGATAAACGGCGTTTCGTCGCGCCCGGTCAGCACCAGCACTTTGGTATGTGGATTCTCGCTTTTGATCTGCGGGAGTGCTTGCAAGCCATTTACGTTAGGCATGTTCAGATCCAGCAGCACTACGTCGGGATGCTCCTGACGCGCCAGATCGATAGCCTCTTGCCCGTCAGAGGCTTCACCCACTACTACAATATCGCCGGAAAGGTCAAGGTACGCCGCCATTGGCGCACGCAGCGCGACATGGTCATCGGCAAGCACCACACGGATTTTCGGTGCCGCCGCGATGGTAAAGCCGCTGCTGGTTGTGATCGTCGCTTTGGCATCGTTGTTATCTACGGGAGGTCCCGACAACGCAGCCGCCATTGCTGCTGCGCTGCTAAAACGTGCCTCTGGCCTCTTTTCGAGGGCAGTCAAAATGGCGTTTTCCAGCCAATCAGGGATACCGTTCATCAATTCGCTGGGTGGAACGGCAGGTTTATTGACCTGTTGCAGCAGGATCGACCCAATATCATCGGCATCGAAGGGTAGTTGGCCTGTCACCATTTCATACAGCACTACCGCCAGTGAATACAGATCCGTGAGGGGAGTTAGTGGTTTACCCTGCGCTTGTTCTGGCGAAAGATAGGCAGGCGTACCGATAATCGACCCGCTGGCAGTCAGGCGTTTTTCAACGCCTTCAACCGGGATCGCCAACCCAAAGTCCATGATCTTGATATTGTTTTCGTCGGTGACATATATATTGGCGGGCTTTACGTCACGGTGAATGATTCCGGCGCGGTGGGCATAGTCCAGCGCTAGACAAATCTGCTGTCCGAGGCGTGCAACCACGCTCGGTGCCGAGGGGATGTAATCGTACAGCGGCTTACCTGAGACAAGCTCAACAACAATATACACGACGTTATTGTCCTGTCCCACATCATAGATCGCCATGATGCTGGGATGGTTTAGTTTGGCGGCAGCCAACGCTTCACGCTCGAAGCGCAAACGGGTTGTCGCATGAACATGGGGCAGCAGCGTCTTAATGGCTACCGTTCGCCGCAAGCGAGTATCTAACGCCCGGTAGACAGTCGCCGTTGCGCCCTCACCGATCATCTCTTCTATCTGGTAACGGCCATTCAGTGTTTGACCAACCATGGACTCGCCTCATCGTTTCAAAAGGGTGAATTGGATTATGCTATAGTTCACTCTGGATTGTTTATAGGGTAGTGTACAAGAACAAACCTACTCTGCCAATTATGCCCTATTTGATGGATAAGTCCCGAATCTGAGCAAAGATCCTCAGCAGATCGTCAGTTTGCACAGATAAGCCAATCAAGGTGCGTCACATTAGCACGTCCGTTATAGTATCTGAAAGTATGGTTATTATGCCATACGATCAGTTGGCACGTGGATAAACCCGTACAGGCTGAACTACGGCAGCCCCTATCCCGTCGGCAAATGCATTCGGGACTACTTTTCGCAGAATGTTGTACGCGCCGTTTACATCGGCATTGATGAGCCGTCCGTTGCTAGCGCGAAATAAGCCCCGCTTCACCCGTTTCCCGGCGTACACCGCGTGCTTACCAATCACTTCTTGATCCAAAAAGCTGCATTTGGAGGTGTAGCTTTCTTCAGCAATCAGCACGCGAATCCCAACCAGTGCAGCTTTATAAGTCAGCATGTCGATGAACTGAGCATGAGGAATCTGGACAAAGTTCTGATTGGTGCGTGACCCCAGCCTGACTGCTTGCTTCCAGCCATTGTTCTTGCCGATCACCAAGATACCAATGCCCTCCCTGACGAGGTGGGTGATGATCGCGCGACTACAGCGGTGCAACTCGGTTTTGATCCGGCGGTTGCGGTTATCAGTGATGGCCTCAAGTTGGCGAGAGGTATATTGCCCTTGCGGTAAACGGCTTTGCAACTCCGCTCGGTGCTGGTTGTACCCTTGGTTGATGGCTTTGAGAACACGTCCATTAACAAGAAGCGGAGTCATCCCCGGCTTGTTTGAAGTTAACGCGCACAAGGTCCCAACCCCCAGATCACACGCAGCAATTAAATCAGGGTTCAGCGTCTTGGCAGGCTCGATGGCCTTTGTGTAGACCACCTCGATAGTATAATGTGTCTTGTGCGGCACAATCCGCACTTGGTCAATTGTCCGCTGCTTGGTGTGTGCCACCACGCCCAGCCCTGACAATTGAATAGTCCCCTGCCGCAACGCTCGCTTAAAATAAGCTAGTTCAGGATAGACTAGTAGCGTGCGGCCTTCCGTCTTGTGCTTATAGTTGGGCAGACGAGGTTTACTTGTGAATTTGTTGGGATGCATCTGCCATTCCGCCAACGCGACGCAGTAGTT
Source organism: Chloroflexota bacterium (assembly GCA_040007395.1). GTDB lineage: Bacteria > Chloroflexota > Anaerolineae > Aggregatilineales > UBA2796 > DATGFK01. Next base: position 6,432 of record JBDTVG010000240.1, on the reverse strand, counting down.
TTGCCAGTCCTGACACACTTGCCGTAAGACTTGTTGTACCACTTTAGACGGCAACTGCTGGTCTGGCAGAAGATCAGACTGCTTAAAGTGTTTATCGAGTGCTACATAGGGGATCACCCGTCTCTTGAAGATGTATTCTTGGCGCAGTAGGTAGTTCGCCGCATTATACACATTCTTGCCAGCAAAACTGGTCGCGTCAATCACTGCCCAAAGCGGATCATCACGACGGACGATATGTTGTTCGACGACCTGCATAGTTTCCATCATCAACGGGGCATTCCACTACAACCTTTTCCTCAAAAGACTATAAATGCAATAAACTAAACTTGCGTCTATTATACTTGTCGTACACGATACGCAAAGGATTTGGCTATGGCTGCTAACTTGAACACGCTTGCCCGTGTCCCGTTTCTTGAAGGCTTACACCCTGACGAGATCAATGCACTGGCTCCACACGTCGAAACTTTTAACTACGATAAGGGCGATAACGTCTTCTTAGCGGGCGATCCCGGCGGTGCACTGTTGATAGTCTCCTATGGAACTGTCGAGTTGTTCATTTACGACGAAAGCCAAAACCGCATTGTCCTGTCACAGGTCAAAGGTGGTAACTTTTTTGGCGAGGTGTCCTTGTTCGATCATGGCGTTCGCACAGCAAATGCCATCGCGACGGAAGCGACGCAAGTGTTGATTATCCGTCAGGCCGTGATCGTCGATTTCTTGCACAAGCACCCGGACGCTGCGATCCACATGATCAATGTGCTGTCCAAGCGGTTGCGTGATAACACAACCCTGTTGACAACCAACAAGGATCGCAGCGCAACGGCAGTTTATGAGGAACGCTACAACAACCCTTGGAACAATTTCGCTGACTACGCTTCAAAGGTGGTTGGCTCATGGCGTTATCTGTCGATCCTCATTGTGTTAATTATCGCGTGGATAATCTTGAACGTAACCCAGTTGCTCGGATTCTGGGATCGCCCCTTTGAATTTAACATCCTCAACCTGACCATTACGATTTTAGGCGCGTTGCAATTGCCGCTAATCCTGATGAGTCAGCGCCAACAAAACGAATATACGCAGATCGCCGCTGACTTGGAATTTCAGGTGAGTCTCAAAGCGCAGCTTGCCATACTTGAAGTCAACCACAAATTGGATTGGCTGCGCGAGTCGATGCTGGATCAAACGGCGCGGCTGGAACGGCTGGAAAATGCACCGCCAACTTTAGGTCAGGCGGAGTCGGACGACACAGAATCGGTTCAGGTACTCAGCGAAAATCGTGAGAGCAATACGCACTAAGCGACGATTCTCTCGCTGTTCACAAGATAGGTTTTAAACCACATGACCACGCGACGGTTATATTCGTCGGGATTTACGTCATAAGCCTCTCGATGCCCTGCCCCCTCGACCAACCAGATTTCGGTAAATCCCGGCGCACGGTTAGCCATCTTTTTTAGGTCGCGTCGCGATACAAGGTGATCGCGCCTGCCCTGAATAAACAGGATAGGTCGCTTGCGTGTATGGACTGTCCAGCGCACCGGATCGATCTGGTCAAGGCGGCCTTCGGTACGAATCGAAGCCAAATTGACGACCCAATCTATTACCGGACGGACAATAAACGCCGGGATGCCACGTTGGACACTATGGGCCGCCAATGTGCGTTTGAGCCGCCCAAAACTGCTATCGGCAACGACTGCACAGACTCGATCCGAAAGCGCGGTGGCAATTAATGCAGTAGCCGCGCCCATGCTAAAGCCTAATAGGCCGATCTCGGTAACGCCGTATTGTGTACCGAGGAAGTCTATTGCGCCGAGTAAGTCTTCCTTTTCGTACATGCCCATCGTTACGCTCTCGCCCTCAGAACGTCCATGGGCGCGGAAGTCAAACATCAGGACATTGAAGCCAGCTTCGTGCAAAGGCGGCATTTGTCGGGTATCGCCGTCCATGCTGCCATTTTGCCCATGACACATAATGATCGTGCCAAGTGCATTGTCATGCGGAATCCACCAGCCAACGAGATTCAGACCATCGCGGCTAGGAAAATGCACTTCTTCAAAGTCAATGCCGTAATTGCTTGGCGGATCAGACGGGTCGGGTCGGCGGCGGCGCAGCAGGCTGTTCGCGCCCAGATTAAGCGCGACAATCCATATTCCCAGTACACTCACTGGAATGAGGACGATGAACAAAGCGGATCGTAGAAAAGATCGCATATCAGTTACTCTCGCTAATTTCCACCTTGATTAGCTTATCGCCGGGTGGAGGATTCGGGAAACGCAATTCATCAAATGGATCGCGTGGCGTAAGTTTGTGTAAGATATCCATACCTTGCGTCACATGACCGAAAATGGTGTATTGTTTGTCGTAATCGAGCGCTGGACGCAGTGGCCCATAGGTAATGAAGAATTGGCTGCTGCCACTGTCGCGGACATTGCGTTGGCTTGCCATCGCCACTAGCCCTTCGCGGTCAAAGGTCAAGCCGTTATCGGCCTCATCAATGATCGTGTAGCCCGCCGTGCCAAAGCCGCTGCTGCTGGGATCGCCGGTCTGAGCAAGTTGATTCGGAATCACACGATGCAAGGTATTATCGTTATACCAACCATCGCGTGCCAGAAAAACAAAGTTATTGACCGTTACCGGAGCCGCACTGGTGAACAACTCGATCACGACATTGCCTTTTTCGGTGAATAGGGTGGCGGTGTATTTCTTTTTCAGATCGATGATCAGATCGGGTTGGTGTTTATACTGGCGTTTTTCGAGCAAGCGCAGACGAGTATAGGAGTCTAGCGCAAACTCATCGACTCGTCCGCTGTACGGCAACCCATTGAATAGTAGCACCGGAACCCCTTTGAAGTCGAGATCGAGCGCTTCTTGGGTAGCTTTATCGATCAGCGCTCCATAAGTCTGATTGTCTATTGCTGCATTGAAGGCGGCAAGATCGGCAACGCCAATCGTTTTGGCATACTCGGTAAGTTTGGCGCGGAACTGATCCGGCGGTAACGTAGTCCATTGTGACTGCTGCGTGAAAAGCTGATCGTGCATTTCCCAGAATTTGCCCTGTGCGCTGGCGGCTTCACTGGCTAGCGCCGCCAGCCGCGATTTATCGTTTTGGGGCTGCGGGAAATGCCGCCAAATGATTCGCACATCGTCTGGGTAACGATCATGCAATACTGCCAGCACGCGGGCGAGATCCAGACACGGTTCGCACTGGAAGTCGCCGTACATCACGATATTCAGATGGGCGTTGTCCACTCCCAACAGATGATCAGCCGCCCCGCCAATATACGTGGGCACTGTAGTCGCGGTAGGGAGTGGCGGCAATGTTGAGATAACGACAGGAGCCTGAGTCGCTGCTGCCGACTCAACGCGGCTGCTGCATCCTGCAACGCCAACGATAAGGATTACAGCAAGTGCACTCAGGACAAGATGCGGGATATGGGCGACTCTATGCGGTTGCCCATGTGTGTAGCCACTACGCTGAACAACATCAAGCAGAAAAGACAATACTGACATTAAAAGCTTCCATACGTTACGACTTGCCATAAATGGGAATACTCGCGCCGCTGATGTCGCGGGCTGCATCTGAGGCGAGGAAAGCAATCACATCGGCAATCGACTCCGGCGACACCCATTTGCTGAAATCTGCGTTGGGTTCGCCTGCCCGATTCTGTGGCGTATCAATCGTGCTAGGCAAAACTGCATTCACCGTGATCCCTCGCGAAAGCAATTCGCCTGACATCGCTTCGGTGAGCCGTAGCATCGACGCTTTACCCGCTGCATAAGCCGCACCCGTTGCAAAGGCCGAAAGTCCAGCGCGTCCAGCGACATTGACAATGCGCCCGATATTGCCTTTGGCAACCATCGTTCGCGCCACTGCCCCGCACAACAAAAAGGCAGTTTTCGAATTCAAGGTAAGCATCGAGTCCCAGAAACTTTCGTCCATTTCGTGAACAGGCACGCCGGGTTTGTAGCCGCCTGCCGTATTGACTAGTATATCGATCTGCCCAAATTTATCGACAATATTATCAATAAATTTATCGACCTCCGCTTTTTTGGATAGATCAACCGGAGCTAGAAAAGCATCCCCATCAGCAATGCCGAGGCTGTGGACAAACTCATGGACTCGCTCCTGATTGCGATCTGCTAACGCCAGCTTGACTCCATCGGCGTGCAAGCGGCGGGCAACGGCGGCTCCCAAATTGCCGCCTGCGCCGCTGATAACGGCAACTTTCCCCTTCAACTCTGGATAATTGGACATTGATCGACTCCTCTTGATAACAAATAATCTGCGCGATTAGTAAGTTATTTTTTACACAAACGCTATAGGGTTGCTTCTTTACAACGTTTGAAACGATCATAAAATGAATTAGTGCTATTATTCAATTGAGTCACTTATTGATGTACTATGGGTGTATTGTAACGTCTGCTACTGATCGTTCAATTGCGTGATCCTTCTGTGAGGAATATACCATGACTGAATCCAGCGAGTGGGTTTTGCCTGACGACCTGACGCACTATATCATGACTACGTTATTCGTGCAGCCCCGTCTGGATAGTTCCGCCATCGTGCGAGGACGACTCCCCAATGACGTAGTACGGACATGGTTATATACCGCAAACCAGTATCTAGAAATTAGCCTTGCCGACTATGAAAAATTTCGACGGGCGGCTAAGTCTCGCGGGGGCAGCTATTCAATTGAACTTTGTGAATTTATCGTCGAGGAAGTGCTAGTACATGGCGATATTGTACTTAACTTCTGGCGACGTGTGCATGACGATACTGGCGAAGGCGGACGAGTTATATTGGGTTATCGCAATGGCTGGGAGCAGATCCAGCAGTTTGGCGGTTGGGAAACCTACGCCGGAGTCTGAATCACTACGCTAGCCCAGTCTGAATCTAACCCTGTAGGCCGATTGGTGTATATTGCCAGTTTGCTTTTCCTCTGACCGAGTTGCAATTCTATCACAACTCATATACTGCACCGTGTATAATTTATACCATCAATAGTAAAATCATTCAGTTAATTGAGTGTAAGAAGGTGGTAGACCGCCTATGCCGCGAGATTTCTATGAAGTTCTGGGCGTACCGCGCAGTGCTTCGCCCGACGAAATAAAGAAAGCCTATCGAAGCCTTGCCCGCCAGCATCATCCCGATGTAAATCGCGAACCCGGCGCTGATGAGAAATTCAAGGAGATTGCTTCTGCTTACGAGATCCTCAGCGACTCGGATAAGCGGGCGCGTTATGATCGCTTTGGACATGCTGGCGTTGATCCAAGTGCCGCAGGTGGTTTCAGTGCAGATAGTTTCGGCTTTGGCGACCTAAACGATATTTTCGATTTTGTCAGCGGCTTTACCGGATTCGGTACACAGCAGCAGCGGCGCGGCGGCAAACGCCCACGCGCCGGACGCGACATTCGCTACGATATGAATCTGACCTTCGAGGAATCGATCTTCGGCGCGGAAAAAGAGATCGAAGTGGCGCGGATGGAAACCTGTGAAAATTGTCATGGCAATGGTGCAGAGCCGGGAACCTCGACTCGCCGCTGCCCCGACTGCAACGGCACTGGCGAGATCCGGCAAACGCGGGCCACTCTGCTCGGCAGCATCATTGAAAGTGCGCCCTGCCCCCGTTGTCATGGTAGAGGCGAAGTCGTCGATACCCCGTGCAAGGAATGTCGTGGTGTGGGTCAGATCCGCAAGACCAATAAGCTCAAGGTTCACATCCCCGGCGGCGTGGACGATACGACTCGGCTGCGGGTTGTCAATGAAGGCGAACACGGCGAGTACGGCGGACCAAACGGCAATGTGCAAATCTTCTTCCATGTCGCGCCGCATGAGTTTTTCCGCCGCCGCGAATATGACCTGATCCTCGATATGAAGATCAATGTGTCACAGGCTGCGCTCGGTGCGAGTATTAACATTCCGACAGTCGATGGATCGGAACCTTTGATTATTCCGCCCGGTACGCAGTCCGGCAAAATTTTCCGGCTGCGCGGCAAAGGCGTGCCGAAGATCCGATCCGATGGCAACTCGACCAGTCGAGGCGACGAACTGGTGGTCGTGCAAGTCGTTGTGCCGACCAAGCTCACCAATGAACAGCGCCAACTCTTTGAGCAGTTGGGGCAAACCTTTGGCAGCGCCGATGGTGAGCCGCAAAAGGCAGGCAAGGGCTTCTTCGACAGAGTGCTTGATTTCTTCGGTGGCGAGGGCTAATGAGCGTTTGCTGATTTTGGTCAAGTGGTACGAGTGATGCAAATTCTACTCCTCTCCGGTGTTACACTGGGGAGGAGTATTTGTGTCGGCTGATTTCGGCGTGATGTTCAAGCGATGAGGCGCAATATAAGGCGTTGAGACAGCCGCACGTAAATGATGATAGTAATATTAACCCTGATTGCTAGTTAAGATTAAGACAAGCCAGCGCCAACAGTGAGGCCATG
>JBDTVG010000239.1:0-14614 GCA_040007395.1 Chloroflexota bacterium | reverse complement strand
GACTTCTTCCAAATCAAGGCGTTCGCTTTCCCGATCTACCATAAGACCCCAGTAGCGTAGGGATTTGAACGCCGTGCGTAGTTCGGATACGAACAGATCGGGTTGCTCCCATACTGCAAAGTGTCTGCCTTTGCCGAGCCGGTTGTAATGAATGAGCTTGGGATACCGCAACCCACGCACCGGGTAGAGCCATTCCTCTTGCAGCTTCAACACTTCCCGCGATGTCACCATCAGTTTGATGTTTGGAGCAGCTTCGAGCATCTCCGTGAGCAACTCTATCCCATCCAGTAGATGTTCGAAGTTGTCCAGCACCAGCAGCAGCGCTTTCTCACGGAAATACTGAAGAAGTTGTTGTGTGAGATCCCCGCCAAGGCTGAATTGAAAGCTAACGATATCGGCGATGGTGGAGACGATGAACTGAGGCGAGTCTAGGGGTTGAAGGGGAACGAAGTAAACACCGTCATCAAACTGCTCGGCACAATTCGCTGCAACCTGAATCGCAAGCCGCGTTTTACCGATCCCACCGGGGCCGACCAAAGTCAATAGGTGGCAATCGGGATCGTTCAACCGATGGGTGATCTCGGCAATCTCGCTGACACGATTGACAAAAGGTGCCGCATGATATGGCAGATTGTGCATAACCATAGACAGCTAGCCCTCTATTCTATAGGGTGCCGACTAGAAAAATGAATGTTTTCGATCTCTCTTTGAAGGGTCGGAGATGTCTGAGTGTAGTTTGGGGGTGATTGTGACGTTGCCGTGACCGAGGATGTTCACCCTTACGATGAGATTGTTTCCCGTTTTTCAACGTAATTATAACTGAAAATGAGGCATAAGGTATGCGGTGTTTTCCGTTTCAACAGGTCTGTAAATTTATAAATTTTATACGTCGAAATAAATAATTATCTCTCTGCGCCTTATATCCCCAGACATTTATGTCTGGGGATATAAGGCGTTCGCGTGTGGTATGGGTTTCGGGTAGGATATTGACTAGTGTTGGTCCGGCTGCACGCGACGTAAAAGTCCGGTAGCTGTTGCCAGCAATGCACTTTAACAGTGGAATATAGGTGGTTGCTCCGAGAACGCCTTCGGAGTGTAAAATATTCAAGGATGTTGCTGCCTTTCGTTTCAACTAGGCTAGGTCGTTAGCCTACTAGGTTAGATGTGGTCAGACATACTTCGGTATGCAGCATCGGTGGGCTTGTCCCTGAACCCTAGATGCCCCCTCCTTTTAAGGCTGGGGAGTACGTTCACAATGTCTTTTATACAGTGGTTTGCAACTCCCCTGAGCAGACCGCCTAGCACTGGATAATTTTATGCTGAGGGTTATCGACTCAAACGGTAATTTGTTATCATCTATCGAATTATGGGCAGATTCGATTTCGATAGACGATAGAAACCGCTGAAGGATGAGCTTCTGGGGAGACTCCGAGGAGCAACCCATTGGACTCAAATCACAATCCTATTCAGGATGCCGCAGCAGTTTTCGCCGCCATTGCCGAAGCGCGAGACCACGCCGCATCGCCAATTATTATGGAGACGGGTCTGCCAGTTTCGCAGATCCGGGTACTCTATAAACTGCATTACGAGAGAGACGTAAACATGGGGCAATTAGCCCAACATCTAGATATTGGCTTACCGACCACCAGCTATCATGTCGATCGGATGGTCGAGGCGGGACTGGTGGAACGCAGGGAGAGCAAAACAGATCGTCGTTCTAAGGTGATCAGCCTGACACCCAAGGGACAGGCGATGATTAACAGATTCTTGCAGCGCCCACAGGATCAAATGGTAAGCTGGTTAGTCCAAGATGGAGCCAGACGATGTGGCGATGCTCCTACAAGGTCTCAATGCACTGGCTAAAGTCAGCATTTCGGCATCAGAAACCCCGTAGAGACAATGCGCCCTAACTGAACGAGCTACGCGCCACTCTCCGAATTCGGAGAGTGGTACACGAACGCATTAAGCAGCCTGAGAAGAAGATTCAGCTAATCACGACACTGGGGTATGGGCAAGGCCAATTCGCTAGGACGTTGGGCGACGCGCTAAACTGGTCAGGTGTTGGAGCAGAGGTCGCAATGTTTCAGGAACACCGCCTTCGTTGGCTTCAATCGTATGCTGTTTGCCGTTCGCTTCAACGGTGAGCGTATAGCTAAACTGATCCGCACCGGACGGCGCGTTGAGCACCGCTGGCAGATCAAAGACATGCGCCACCGCAACCTCGCGATTGAGGGCAGCGGCTTCTTCGGCGGGCAAGGTGTCGGTATCGACACTCGCCGTTAGGCGCATTCCGGCAAAACCGCCGGATCGTTCAAAGGTGAGTCGCATCAGTCGTCCTCCGCGATTAGCTTAGCACCGAACGGAAAATTGATGCGAGCGCATTTTTGACCATCGGCGCACAGCCCGGATTGTCGATAGGCGTGATTCCACCACTATCAGCGGTAATACCGACTTCCGCCCACCCTTTGGTCACGGCTTGCTGTTCCAGACTGCCCGTACCGAACAAGTCACCCGCCACTTGCACGGTTAACCGTGCCGCGTCCTGAAAGCTCGAGACGGCTGTCAATTTATCGCGCAGCGTCACATACCAGATACGCCCTGCTTTTTCCCAAGCGTTACCGCCGATCTCGGTGGCGACGACATAAAAAGCATGGTTCGGGATGCCCGAATTAAGGTGGACTCCGCCGTTATCTTGGGTGGTATTCTGGTAGTCGCGCATGTGGGCGGGCTGCGGATCTTTGCCAAGCACCGGATCGTCGTAGGCAGTTCCCGGTGCTTTCATCGAGCGTAAGGCAACCCCTTTGACATTCGCCGTGAACAACCCCTGCCCGATCAGCCAGTCGGCTTCGGCGGCGGTTTGTCCCAGAGTCCGCTGCTTGACCAACGATCCGAACACATCGGAAATCGATTCGTTGAGTGCGCCCGGTTGCTGGGAATACTGAAGATTGGCGGTGAACTGAGTAACACCATGCGTCAATTCATGCCCGATCACGTCAATCGAAATCGTGAAGCGATTGAATAACTGCTGCGCGGGCGGCAGTGTCGAATCGCCATCACCGTAGATCATTTGCGTACCATTCCAGAAGGCGTTGTCATACTGCTGCTGGTAATGCACCGTCGAGTGCAGCGGCAGCCCTTTATCGTTCAGCGAGTTGCGCCCATAGATTTGCTGATACAGGTCATAGGTCGCGCCCGATCCGTCATAGGCTTCATTCACAGCGGGATCAGTGGTTGGGGGTTCGCCTTCATTGCGAACCTGACGACCCGGTAAATTTGACCCATTATCCGCTGTATAGACGGTGCGTTGCTTACCGCCGACAGCGGGTGCGTCTGCTGCTGGCTGGGGCAGATCGGCAATGGCGCGGCGCGTCTCTCGGATCTGATCCGAGATGGCCTGAGTCTGTATAGCCTTTTGCTGCTGCTCAGGCGTACCTTGTTCCGCGATGCGATCTAACATATACGGGGGGAGAATACACTCAATACAGGATCTTCCGTGAGCCATCTTCATTAACTCCTCGTTTACCCATTTTAATTACATGACAGGGTTAACCGGGTTGAGGCAGCAACGGTGTATGAGTCCAAGATCGCCCTAATAACCGGGTGAACCAATCCAGAACTACATTTTGAAAGTGTAGCATTATGACCAAGTTTGTCAATTGGGATACAGACGTATTGTTTTCTATTTTTTCGGGATAAGGGCAGGGTGCTAAGCGGATCAAACCCGCGTCGCAACGACGCGAATGCGTCCAGAGGCACGGGCTAGCGCGGCGATGGTACTGATCGGTAGCCACGCCGCCAACGCTAATGGACTGTCTACGCCGAACCAACGTGCAATGCTGCGCGGCACGCCCTTCGCTTTTAACCAGAATTCTGTACTACCCGCCCAATCGTTGGGGACGGGACTATACGCTACCAGCGTCATTTTTAGCCCTGCTACCTCACACAACCGCCGCATCGTATCTGGCGTAAAGATGTATAAGTGGCGCGGCGCATCCAATCCGCGCCAGTACACGCCGAACAGCCGCGCATCCCATGATTTGGCATTGGGAACCCAGAACACCGCCTGACCACCCGGCTTGAGCAGCTTTTTGATGGCAGCTACTGTCGCGAGTGGACTGTGAACATGTTCCAGCGCATATTTCATTAACACTAGATCGAACTGTCCCGGTTCCAGTTTTATATCGTCCAGCATCCCGATCTCGACATGCAGGCCGTTGGTTTCGCGGGCGACCTTGACTGCCGCCGCATTCGGCTCGATCCCCATGACATCTGCGCCACGCGACCGCAGCCTCACCAGTAGATCGCCTGTCGCGCAGCCAATTTCCAGTACACGCGGCTTAGGTGGCAGTTTTTCGAGAAGCGCGGATGCCTCTTGTTCGCGCAATCGTTTGAGCACGGCCTCCTTCAAACCACTTGCCGGACGGAAGGCGTGATAGTCCAGATCGGGATAATACGCTCCGATACTGGCACGATCCGGACGTGGGTTGATATAGAGTAGGCCGCAGTAGCCGCACTTGACCAGTTGGAAGTCGCCGGGAGTCTCGCTAGGAGTCTCATAGATCCGATCCCGAACCGTCAAATATGGCGAAGGATCAATCGCGCCGCACAGGTCACATGGGACGTATTCAAGGGTGGGCGTTGGAGTCGAAGGTTGGGAAGTTTTGGAAGTCATGAATTCGATCTAACACTGCGCTGGATGACATCTTCGTAGGCGACGACCAATCGCCGGGCAACGGCTAGCCACGAAAATTTCTCAACAGCCATTTCACGACCCTTGCGACTCAGTTCCGCTGCCAGTGTCTCATTAGTGAGCGCTTCTTTCAGCGCATCTGCCAGAGAATGGGCGTTGCCTAGTTCGGCGTAAATTGCTAGATCGCCGAGGATCTCCTTGCTGGCAGGACGGTCATAGGCCACGATGGGCAAGCCGTTAGCAAGGTAATTGTAGATTTTGCCGTCGCCCTCGGTAGGCGAGAGCTTAGGCGCAACCGCCACATCGCCCAGCGCCAGATAGCGCGGCGCTTGCTTGTAGTCGATCTTGCCGGGGAAGGTGGTGTAGTCGCCAATGCCCATCTCGTTAGCACGGGCGCTATACACATCCTCATCGGGGAAGCCCATGATCAGGAAGTGCGCCCCGGTGTAGCCGAGATCACAGACTAGAATATGGATGGCCTCTAACAGACTGTCTACGCCTTGATAGGCTTTCAGTAGACCGATAAACACGACGATCTTTTTGTCGGTGGGCAGTTTTAACGCGATTCGGAGATCTGAAGCATCTATACCGGGGCGGAAGTTATCGGTATCTACGCCGTCGTAGGTGTGAAAGATGCGATCTGGGCGCACGCCGAAGTCGTGGATCGCGTCCTGTACCATCTGCTCGGATTGCGTCACGACAGTACCAAGATTCAGCGTGCGGCGTTCAACCCACTTGAGAAACCGGAAGAATAGGCCAGTCGGCTTCGCGTACTCGTGCGCGACGATCTCGCCTGTAAAGCTGCCCTGCATATCAAAGACAAACGGCACGCCCGTCACCTTATAGAGCGCATAGGCGATCCAGCAGCCGTCCCAACCATGCCCATGCAAAATATCCGGTTTGAAGCGGCGAATCTGCTGCCATGACAACATAAACATCATGGCTGCTAGGTAGAGTTTATGATAACTTGGCCCCGCGTCGGTTTTGTTGTACCACGGGACTCGCGCAATGCGATGCGTGACAAGCCCCGGCATATCGCGCCCGATGTGGTAGGTGCAGATTTCCAGCGTGTTACCGAGTTTTTGCAGCGCCTGTGCCTGCTCGTAGATTTGCACATGACCGCCGCGATCTACAAAGAATGGCGTAGGCGCGATGGCAAGAATTCGCAGTGGGCGCGATGGGTTGGCGGGGACTTGGCTCACTTGGCTCATCAGTCAAGCACCTCGCGCACCGTATAGATACGCTTGACCGCCCCACCCTCGTAATACGTCCGAGTGAGCATTTCTGCCAGCAGCCCATTAGTAATAAACTGCACGCCCGTAATGATAAACAAGGCGCTCAGGATCAAGAATGGGTTGCCCGTGATCGCATAGCCGCCCAGAAACGGCAGCTTCATGACGATGGCTAGCACACCAGACAAAAAGCCGATGATCAGCGAGATCACGCCCAAGCTGCCGAACAGTCGCAGCGGCTTGCCTGAATAGGCCAGCAGAAATTTCACCGCGATCATATCGAGGAAGACACGCCATGTCCGCGACAGGCCATAGTGACTCTTGCCATAGAGTCGCGGCGACCACTGGACAGGCACTTCGACCATCCTCGCCCCGTAGCGGCTGGCAAGCGCTGGAATGAAGCGGTGCAGTTCGCCGTACAGTTTGAGATGTTGCAGCATATCCTGACGATAGGCTTTGAAGGTCGAGCCAAAGTCGCGCATCTGTACGCCGCTGACGTAAACCATCATCATATTGGCGGCGCGACTCGGAAAACTGCGCGTTGCCGGATCGTTGCTACGGTCACGCCACCCGCTGACAATATCGTAGCCTTCCGCCAATTTATCGACCACACTCGGCAAATCTTCGGGGTGGAACTGTAGATCGCCGTCCATCGCTACTACGATATTGCCTTTGGCTTGGTCGAAGCCCGCCGCTAAGGCTGGCGTTTGCCCGTAGTTGCGCGTGAATCGCACCACTTTGGTACGTGGATCAGCAGCGTGCAGCGCCTTCAATGACTCAAACGTTCCGTCGGTGCTGCCGTCGTCCACAAAGATAATCTCGAATGATGGATTGTAATTTTGCAAAACGGGGATTAACCGTTCGACAAGGAGCTTAACATTGTCTTTTTCGTTATGCACAGGGATAACGACTGAAAGTTCAGATATTTCCTCTGACATGCAGCTTTCTTTGTATGAAATTATATTCTGGATAACGGCTGACGAGTATACCGTTTCGCGCTATATGTCCCAAACTGCAATTTTCAAAGCCATGATCGTGGCTTTACTGCGCTTCAAGATATATCTTCAAGTACCGCAAAATACGTTCGTTCTCCTTGCGAATCGCGTTGACCGCCGGACCTTGCACCAATCGGAGAATCCCGCCCAGATCGAGGGTAAACTCCCGCGTGAGTAGCGTTGCCGATCCTTGTGGCTCTAGCGCATAGCGAATCTGGATGGTGAGCGTGCCGAGCTTGATGACTCGTTTGATGGTCGCTGTCTCGCGAAAAGAAAGACGCGTCGGTGGTTGAAATTCCGTGACGCTGCCTTGTAGCAAGCCAGTACTCCCGTTATCAAGATAGGTCGTCCCCAGCTTGATGGGCGTATCGGAAACTTGCTGGATTTCCTCATACAGCCCTTCCGAGGGCAGCCACTTGCTATAGTGTTGAAAATCGGCGAGTAAGTTAAATATGTCGGCGGCGGGCTTGTTGATAACAGTCTCAAACTTCATACTGGGCATAAGTTTTCCCCTTTAATGCTGATGGGTTCATGGCGATTTTAGACAACTCTATAGCCCAAATTATAGCTTGGCAGATTGAAAGATTGCCCATTAGCCTTTTTTGCAACCGCAAAGGCGGAGTACACTATTCGCAAGAAAGGTATTTGGCAATGTTAATAACGATACGTCGTCAGGTATTCGAGTCGTTGGACGCTGCGACACTAGTGGAGGAGTGTTTCGAGCCAGTCCATGAACGGCTTCGCGGGGTAGATATGGGGGTGAGACAGCAAACCTATGAGCAGTTGACCTCTGGACAATGGGCGCTGCTGCTATATGAGCTACTGTACGAACACACGCAGCGTGGAATTGTCGAATTCTACCGTCGGGTTCCCTATCTGCCTGTAAAGACTGACATTTGGGCAGCCATCAAATCTGCGATGGGCTATTTTGGTGATGAGGCGATGCCGCCACTACTTGCGGAAATGGAAGCCACCTATCAGGGCTATACCACCATTGGACGCGATGAACACTCCGACGAAGCGGCAAAAGTCCGCCGTTCAATTGAATATATCGATTCGATCTTCCCTAAAATCGTCCCGGCAACGCTCAAGCAGATAGCGGTCTATATCCGAAGCCATCCGGGTGAATTTGTCCAATTCGAGGCTTGAGAGGATTCTGTACTAAGTAGCCCTCACCCCCAAGCCCCTCTCCCGCAGGGCGAGGGGAGAAAACACCGATCTGGAAAGTCCCTCTCCTTTGGGAGAGGGATTAGGGTGAGGGCTTACTTTGAGGCTAGCACTCGCTGTAACCGCAGGTGTAACACTTGCGGCAGCCTTCCTCATTGATCAGAGTTGCCTCGCCACACTCTGGGCAAAGGTCGCCAACGATGCCTGTTGGTTTGAGGGGCAGTTGCATTTGCCCTGCTGCCAGTTCTGCATGGGGCGTTTCGTAGGCGGTTGGCTCGTGGGCGGTTTCGTCCAGATATTCTTGAAGCACTTGCGCCACGCCATCCGGCAAACTGCGAACTCGTGCCGCGCCGAAGCCCGTCGAGCGCCCGCCACCGATCCCTTCCAATTGGCGCACCAGTTCCTTGAGCCGTTCACGCGGCTTGACAGGCGACACGATCCGCATCACCAGCGAACTCAGCCGCCCGATAGCCTCAGAGATCGCAGCGGTTTCCGATCCGGCCTTCGCAGTGTGGATGAACAACTCGAAGGGCTGACCCTTGCCTTCGCCATTCTCATTAATGGTCACGAAGGTGGTGCCAAGTGGTGTCCCAACCCGATAAGTGCGTCCTTCGAGGCGATGCGGGCGCGGCTTCTTGGGTTCTGGGAACAACATCGGTGCGTCGATCTCCTCAATGTCTTCGATGTGTTCAACAGTCACAGAGGCAGCAGTGACAACCGAGTGTTCGGGCTGTGCTTCGCCTTGCTTGGCCTTTGCTGTGGCATGTGTTTCGAGTACGACCTTTTCGCGACTGCCCGTGACATAGACGGTCAGGCCCTTGCAGCCAAGTTTCCAGCCGAGCATGTAGGCTTTCTCGACATCCTCAACCGTTGCGCCTTCGGGGAAGTTACAGGTCTTGCTGATGGCGTTATCGACAAACGCCTGCATGGCGGCTTGCATACGGATATGTTCATCGGCAGTCACATCCGCACTAACCACGAATGTGTGGCGGATAGAGTCTGGAACTGCGGCAATATCTTGGCAGGAGCCTTTCAGCGTCACTTCCTCGACAAGGCTATCGATCTGTGCTTGCGACAGTCCAGCCGCGTGCAAGGCTTGCTCAAACAGCGGGCTAGTATACTGCAACTCAAGGTCGCGCCCCTTGTCGTTCACATGGCGAATGTAGGCCAGTGCGAAGACGGGTTCGCAGCCGTAGGCTTCACAGCCGGACACGGTTGCTATAGTTCCCGTCGGAGCCACTGTGAGGATTGCGCCATTGCGAATACCATGCTTTTTAATGCCCTTAACAATCTTTGACCAATCCAGCGCAGGCCGCTTCCACTCGCGGGTGAAGGGAGCCAATGGCATTGGCGGTGTCCACTTCAGATCTTCGGGATCGTACAGACTGCCCTCGATTGCTGGGAACGCGCCACGTTCTTTTGCCAGATCGATGCTGGTCTTCATGGCGTGCCAACGCACGAACTCAAGGATCTGTCCGGCGAACTCCTGACCTTCTTCGCTGCCGTAGCGCACACCCATCTTGTACATTAGGTCGCCCAGCCCCATGATGCCCAGACCAATCCGGCGCACACGATGGGCGGCTTGTGCCAACTGTGGCACGCTAGGGACATAGCTGTTCGCACTCACTACATCGTCAAGGAAGTGGGTCGCGGTTTCAACCCAGTCTTGCAGTTCAGCCCAATCGAGTTTGCCCTTTTTAACGGCAAGCTGTGCCAGATTAATGCTGCCAAGGCAGCAGTTCTCGAATGGCCCCAGAAATTGCTCGCCGCATGGGTTGGTGCTTTCCAGTTCGTACAGGTGCGGCACCGGATTTTGACGGTTCGCCGCGTCGAGAAACAGCACGCCCGGTTCGCCATTATGATGGGCTTGCTTGACGATCTGGTTAAACAGGTCACGGGCGCGAACAGTCTCCTGTATTTCGCCGTGCTGCGGATTAACCAAATTGAAGTCGCCATCGGCTTCGACGGCACGCATGAATTCATCGGTGATGCCGACGCTAATGTTGAAGTTGGTGATCTGGCTTTCGCTGCTTTTGCTGGTAACAAATTCGCGAATATCGGGATGTGAAACTTTCAGCACCGCCATATTCGCACCCCGGCGCGAATTGTGTGTCACCATGCCATTCGCCAGATAGGTGTGATTCTTGTCAACTTCGATGTCAAGCGTCAACGCTTCGCCTGCGTCCTGCACGCTAACGACATTCACAAACCACAGATCGTTGACAGGTACGGCGTTTTCGGCAAACTCGGCATAAGTTTCGCTCAATTGCTGGTAGCCCGAAAGCGTCAGTTGACGATCTCCGCGTGTGTAACGCAGTAATTGTTTCTGCAAGCGCGGCGAGCTAGCGCGGAAATTCTTACCCATCCCTCGTGCGTGATTCTCAACCTGTGGAATGCGTATCGCTTCCAATACAGACGATACCCAGTATTCAGGATGTGGAAGTGCATAGGCACTTTCGCGGGCCAAGTTAGGAGCGAAGTCATTGCACACGCTAAAACGGGAACGAGAGTCGCAATGAATGTACTCACGCCATGCTTCAAGTGCTTTGAAGGAATGTAGGCGCAAACTCCACATAGGATTCTGTCCCATGTGACCCGAACCAAGCGGCTGCTGCCGAATAGTGGCAGGGCAGCCCAAGCCGATCAGCAGAGTCGCGACTTCGTGGATCAGCGTTTCTGAACTGCTCATCAGTGTCGGATAGCCATATGACACACTACCGTCTGCTTCAAACAACCCGCTCAGAAAAGCCCCGACGATCTCCGGTGGACTCTGGCGGATCAGACGCGGGACATGAGCGTTGATGCTCCGCAGTTTGGTCAGCCCATTCAGTGCGAAGAAATCTTTCACTGCACGATTATCGATGGTAAACGTGACCGAAGCATCGTTATCTTTTTGCTGGCGATGAAGGCTGATGTGTTCGCCAAAGAGACGCTGCATCAACGCGGGCATTTCATCCATCAGATAGCTGGTGTGAGCTACCGTTACGCCGATACGGTGATCATTTGCATCAGCGGCGACAAACCCGTCACCCACTAGATAGCCCATGAAAAAGGCAAAATCACTGTCAAGCGTAGCGGGCAGGGCGGGCATAATTTGGTTGCCATGCTGCTTTACGGGCTGCACGAGTGATTGCATTTGCCCTTGATGCTGCCCCAGCTTGACCATAATGGCATCGCCGGATTGTAGTTCGTCCAACTGCCGCCACATGGGGCCAGTTGCGGTCATGACCTTGACCTTATGATTGGGCGTTCCACTCAGGGTCAACCCGGAATCAGTAGTGACCTTGAGGACGGGTACGACCCCATTGTTATAAGCCTGTGTCGAAGTACGTGCGCCTTCGTCGGTGGCAACGGTAAGCTGATGCGCTTTCCAACCGGAGGCAGCGTGCGTGACGATTTCATCCAGCCGCAAGAGGCCATTTTCGGTAAATACGAGCGTATCAGGCAGCAAGCAGCCGCCCTGTGCGATCTCGCCAAAGGCTTGATCGTAGACGCGCAGAAAGCCGACTGGCCCGGTAGCCTCGCCGTTACTGCTCTTGACCAGCGATCCTTTCGGGCGCAAGCGTGAGAAAGCAAAGCCATTGCCGCCGCCCGTTTGCTGGATCAACGCGGCATTGCGGAGTGTCTGGAAAATGCCACTTTCGCTGCGCCCCATATCATCATCGATGGCAAGGACGAAGCACGCGGCAAGTTGCCCCAATAGGGTTCCGGCTCCGGTAAAAGTGGGGCTGTTCGGGAAAAAGTGTAGTTCGGTTAGCAGTTTATAAAAGGTGCGTGCGTTTTGTTCTACGTCACCCGCGAATTCGGTTTCGGCAAGGGCGACATGGTAGGCAACGCGCCAGAACATTTCCTGTTCGGTTTCGGCAGGTTTGCCGTCTTCACCGCGCCGCAGATACCGCTTCTGAAGGATCGTGCGTGCATTATCAGTCAGACTGATCCCCTGAGCACGCAAGTCATCCGGCAGCGGCATCGTCGGCAGCAAATTGGTACCGGGCAAATCTGAACTAACCCTGGCTAAACGCATGGCTTTTCTCCCTGTATAGATACTTAGGCGATACCGTACACACTATTTTGGGGGTTCCATGTGACAGGAAGCGCCCCACCCGCAAGCTTTGGTCGCCTTTAGCCGCTGAGGATAACGACCTGTACGACCCCGATGAAGTTAGGGTTCAGAGGGTACTGCGTGCTGGACGGCAAGACTTTTGGCTGTCTTGTCACGTCGATGCTGTATGAGACCTGTAGTCTCACCCACTGCTGGTTGTGGCTCAGGTTCAGCCTGAGCAGAGGCTACTGCGTCGTTCGATGCCAAACCGGGGGCTTCAATAGTCGGTTTTCCCGGTTTAGGAGTGTCGAACGTGTCGGCCTGTTCGGCGAGAAGTTTGTCGATCTCTGAGCGGACACTTTCCAGATCATCCAGTCCCAGATACACAATCGCATAACGAATATAGGCAATCGGATCGAGGTTCTTTAGACCTTCGACCACCATATCGCCGACTACTCGGCTCGACACTTCGGAACGACCCAACGACTGCAAATACGCTTCGATCCGCATCGTCAGGCGGTCAATTTCGGCAGCCGGGATCGGACGTTTGGCACAGGCATTCCAGATGCCCCGCTTCAACTTATCACGATCAAATTCTTCGCGGTTGCCGTTCTCCTTGATCAGAACCGGCGCGGTGGCAAGCGAACGCTCATAGGTCGTGAAGCGTTCGCCGCAAGTCTGACACTCGCGCCGCCGCCGGATACCATTTTTGATGTCGGTTGTATCCAACACCTTGAGCTTATCACTGCCACAGTAGGGGCATTGCATAACGCGCTCCCCATTCAGAGATACGAGTAACACGGTTAAAAAAGACGCGCCAGATCAAGATCATGTCGCGCCCAATAGACCCATATGTGGGGGTATTGCTTCGCCGTAACCCCATATGTGGTGGTATTTATGAAAATACTTTAACACAGGTCAGCAATAAATTCAAGTGTCCGGTTGGTAGATAAATGGTTTAATTTCGGTATATAAAAACAGTGTACCGACATTGAAACGATTTAACAAGTGAAGATCGGGTTAAGGTTAATCAATGAATAGTTAAGGTGCTGATCATCGCAGTACAATCGAGAAATCAACACTTCCATCTTAAGTCTTTAGATGTAGAACTTCGTTTAAAAAATTTCAAAATTCTAACTTTTTAGAACGTGTGTTTTTCTAACGAAACTATGGCAAAATTTAACCGTTTGCACGACTGATTTTGATCGAATGGACGATAACGAAATTCTAACTATGAGGTGAGAGATTCTTGTGAAATTTGCGTCGCTCTCTATTTTTTGTAAATTCTTAGGCAACCCCGATCACTATATGCTACAGTCGTGATGTAGGCTTTCTTAAACGATTCAAGACAAGTTTTCAGGAGGTTTGATGTGATAGCTTTTGCTATCACATGTAATGCCGATGGCAACCATAACAACCATTACCACCGCCGTGCCTCCCTATCGACTCTCGCCCGACGACACCAAACGTCTGATTCCTGATGTTTTCCGACTCGATGTGCGTACCTCGGCTTCCATCAGCCGCATGGTCGATAACTCTGGCATCGCAAATCGCTACACGGCTTTCCCGGCAGAATACATGATCCAGCCGCGTAACCTGACCCAAGATACCAACGATTACCGCGACCATGCCGTTATCTTGGCAACCTGCGTGGTTGGAGACTGCCTCAAGGAAGCCAACCTCAAGCCAACCGATATTGATGTACTGGTGGTGGTGTCCTGCACTGGCGTGATCATGCCGTCCATTGATGCGTATCTCATGAACAATTTGGGCTTCCGTCCCAACGTGATCCGCATCCCGATCACCGAGTTAGGCTGTATGGGGGGAGCCGCCGCCATCTCCCGCGCCCGCGAACTTGGGGTCGCTTATCCTTCCAAGAATATTATGGTCATTTCGGTAGAACTGCCAAGCCTCACTTATCAGCATGATGATCCTTCGCCTGCCAATGTAGTGAGTAGTTCGCTCTTTGGCGACGGCGCGGTGTGTGTTCTCGTGGCGGGCAACAGTGCAACGAGCGGGATCGAAATTGTCGATACGGAAAGCTGCTTCTTCCCCGAAACGCTAGATGCAATGGGCTTCGATCTCCGGACTGAGGGGCTGCATATTGTCCTCTCCAAAGACGTACCGACTCTGATTCGCACTGGGATCAGAACTCCCGTAGACAACCTATTGAGTCGCCACAACCTATCGATTGAGCAAGTATCGGCGTGGGTGCTGCATCCCGGCGGCAGAAAGATCCTTGAATGCCTTGAGCAGGAACTCCAATTGCCCCGCGAGATGACCCAGCCATCGTGGGACATTCTGCGCGACTACGGCAATATGTCGAGCGCGGCTGTGCTGTTCGTGCTGCGTGAATGGTTGGCGCAGCAGAATCAGCCATCAGGCAGCTATGGCATGATGGCGGCTTTTGGTCCCGGTCTGAGCGCCGAGCTTGTGTTATTACGTTGGCGTTGAGCGATAACAGAGCAATAACCCGATGACGCTGAGT
>JBDTVG010000238.1:0-3449 GCA_040007395.1 Chloroflexota bacterium | reverse complement strand
CACACCGATCAATTGCATGACTAATTGCAGCGGCACGATCCCGCCTAGTTCGTCCAAGTCGCCTAAGCCGTCGCCGTTCTCGCTGTTGTACGCCTCGCGAAAGGCATGATCGCGACGTAAGGCTTTGACTTGTGCATCAAGTACACGGCTAAACAGCGTGACGGCTTCGCTGGTATGTCCATAATGCAGCAAGCCTTCGATCAGCAGGGTGTTCCACAGCAGCCACACACCGCCGCTGCCACCATCGTTATTCGCCGCAAAGTTAGAATCATCCACCGGGCAAACGGGCATTCCAAAACGCCGCCAATAACGCGCAGGATCGGTCATCGTCTTGATTAATTGGGTTACTCGATCTTCATTCGGGACACCCGCCCATAGTGGCAGCAGCAGGGTCTGGTTCTGTCGCGTTAGGTCTACCGTGCTAATTTCAATGGAGTAGACACGGCTCAACCCCTCGAATTTGATATAGTTCACTTGTAAGTAGGCGTGCGTACTCACTGCTGCCCCCATGCCATAATTCCACACAAAGGCTTGAGTCGGCAGCGATTCGGCAACATGTGTGCCCTGTGCGTCTATCCCTTCTATCGTGGCAGATACCTTCGGCGTATATTCCTTGCCACCGATAACCCGCAAAATGAGTCGATTGGGGGGATTGATCATCAAACGCTGGTCGAACGCATCGCCGCCTTTGCCCGTGAAGATACGCTGACCCTTTTCGGTCAGGTGGGTATCGCGGTCACGGTATAAATACGATCCCACCGATTCATTCCAAAGTGCCTCAAGTTGTTGCAGCAGTATATCCAAACGGCTCTGCACAGGCGCGGTAAGACTCTGTTTGTCCAGCAGTTCAGCCATCCGCAGCAAACTCTGCGCCTCTGCGATCAAATACACGGCGAGATCGGGCGATTCGGCTTTGTTGATGTCGGCTTGCTGCGCCCAACGACGGTTACGCGCAAAGGTCGGGTTATCGGGATAGGCGCTCTGTGTGGTAGTAGACCATTCCGGCAAGCCATCCTGATCGCTGTCTACATCTTGCTGAAACCAGCGCTCAAAAAATTGGAGCAGGCTGGGGAAGGTTTCTTCGACAAATGCTTTATCCTCGGTGCTCTCGTAAATGCGCCATGTGGTCGTTGCCAGTAGTGGTTGACTCAACAAGTTGGCACGCTGTCCGCCCAACCCCGGCTTGAAGTCGATCCAGCCATCGGGTTGGCAAACGGCTAAGGCATTGCGGATCGCGCCACGAGCAAGATCCGGCGCAAGGATCGCGGCGGCAGGCAGCGCCAGAAAGCCCAGCGCGGCAGTTTGTCCGCTCCACTGCCAGCCGTGATCGCTGCCATCGCCACGTGGGCTAAAGCCTCGTGACGGAATACGCGCACTGACAAATGATGGATTCGGTAAACTGCTGGTCGGGCCGACGAAGCTACGCAGCACGACTTGGTTGCTGAAGGCAATCGCAGCATCCCAGTCGGCGTTACCTGTTTCGATAATCGGTGTTGTAGCATTCATGCGCTCGATCAGGCTGAATGCGTCGTTCCAATCAGTCTGGTTCAGCCACTTGAAGGCGGTTTGCAAACTATCGTTGAGCGAGGGTCGCCCCGCATGGACACAGCGGACTGTGGCAGTTGCCCCAGCGGGAATGGTTATCGGTGCGGAGAGCTTGGGGCTAACATGTTCCCCTTTAGCGTTTTGGAGTGCGGCTGCACCTTCCAGAATCAGTACCGGGTTAAGGTTGCCAATGACTCCCAAGTGTAAGGCTGCGTTGCCATCATTCAGGCCAAGCAAATTCATATCGACGATTTCGCCTTCACGCACCACTTGGGCAAACATCTCCAACCACAAGGTAAGGGGCGTGTTAGCTGAGTTTTCCAGTGTGAAGCGTAACCCTACCGCATGTGAGTCCATGACCCACAGTTCCATCGTTAACGCCAAACTGCTGATCGGACGTGCCGTGATCTTCGCGTAGTTGGGCGCAAAAGCTCGCAAAGCAGGTCGCTCGGCAAAAGTGCGGGTCTCATAGATCGGCCTGCCATCGATAACCCACATCGGGACGAGACGCGCCAGTCCTGCCCGCCCGCCATAGCGCGTTTGAAGCGCCAATGCGGGTTCCTCTGTCCCTCCAAAAACGATCTCCCATGCTTGGTCGTCGGTGTAATCCGTGCGTCGGGATCGCGTATCGGCGGCAAAACGCATGGAAAGCGGACCATCAGCGGTCAGATTCCATTCACGCATAACATCCTCCGAAAATCACAGGGGCTTGAAATTGAGTGATGTGAGTCGCCCTACCAACTCAGGGCTTCCGGCGGCGACTCTTCCATATCCGAGCCAGATACTTCTGGCGGCTCAGGATTCATCCAGAAAGTTTCGAGCCAAGTCAGCAATTGGTCGAAGCAATCTGGGGTAAGGCGGCAAGCGCCATCGAAACGCTCTGGGCCAAACGCATAAATTCTGGCAAAATGATCCCGCACGACAAAGATCAGAAAATCACTTTCCCACCGTTCGCGAGTCCACAAGAAAGCCGTCCCATTTTGGCGGCGCAGCAGTTCCAGTGTTTTTTTGCGCTGCGAATCGGCGGTTGCGCCAATCGAAAAACGGATCGAGATCATGCTTTGCAACAAGAAGCCGATATTGAGCGCCCCCGATGCTCCGTGTACTTCAACCGACATGGCAGCCGCGTTGTCTTGGCTGGAAAACAGCGCAAAGCCGTGTCGCGCTTGTTTGCCGATCTCTGGCGTAAAAGATGACGAAGAGAGTAATGGCGGGCTTGGATAGCGTCGCGCCAACTCGGCATCAAGGTCGATCTTGCCTGTAAAAAATTGCTGCAACAGGAACGGCGCGCTGCTCTGGATAGAACGCTGATGACCACTTTCACTCAGATCAAGTGCCAACCGCTGGCGATCTTCGTTGGTAATGCGGGCGGTGAACTCGCGGGTCAGGCGAACCAGTTCCTCGACTGGAATGCCATCGACAAAACCGGGTTGGTCGGTGGCAGGTTTCGGCTTGCCAGCGTTCTGTGCTGTTGGCATTGGACCAATATCAAATTGAGGGGTTTCAGACCATTCGGGCATGAAAATTTCCTATGGCAACCCTAACTTGCTTTGTATCCTCATTATAGACTAGGTATTGTTCTTGCGAAATGCCCCAAATATCGTGGGGCACAGCGAACGGCTCAACCCAATATGAGAATAACCTGATTAAAGGGGTTGGTGATGAAGGCAATTGGGTGGTGTAGAACCAATTCATGCCCATAACCAGTTGTTAAAAGAAACAGACTGAAATGACCACCTGCGCAGGGCGCGTGCAAAGTCAGATAAAAGGAATGAGGGGGCGTGCTTCAGCGGGAAGGGCGTTGAAGCGGCGACGAGCGGCAACGAGCGGCGACGAGCGAGGTAAACCCCCGACGGGGCAGCCGACCCAAACCCAGATTATTGAGAACGGCAATGGCTTGTGAG
>JBDTVG010000237.1:0-8617 GCA_040007395.1 Chloroflexota bacterium | reverse complement strand
GCAACTATAAAATATGCCCTCAACAACAATAGCTTATTTCTTTACAGTGACTTTGTGTATTGACCCACTCCCAACCCCTCTCCACTTCGTAGCTGAGGAGGGGACATGTTTTAAGTAAAACGAAAATCAGGAAAAAAGACGATACGAAAAAGGTGAAAAAGTCTTCAAGCTGCTGACACAAGAAATCCAAGCCTTCACGAAAGAGGCTAAAATACCGTTCAGGTAATGCGTCGGCACGGGCGATCAAGGCATGACCAACTTGAGACTGAATGGCGAGTGAAGCGAGGGCGACAGTCCAGACATAAGCGACAACAAGGCTAACCAAGAGATGGGCGACATGGTCAGGCTGACGCATTCGGCTTTCATGCCAGTGCCAGCCACCGCTTTTGAGATCACGAAAGGATTGTTCTTGCCAGTTACGGCGGGCATACTCATGACCGGTGAGGTTTCGGGCTTGGTGACATCGCCCTTGACAATATCGACCTTCGATTGGACATCTTTCAGCCGAGTCAGGGCTTTGTCGGGATTGCCGACCAACGCCCGCACAGGTTTGCCAAGCTACACCAATCGCCGCACGAGATTACTGCCGACATAACCGGATGCACCGGTAACAAGAATCATATTTACCTCCAGAAATGCCGAGTCGCTATAAGACAGAGTTTAATATGTATTTACTATGTTAAAGAAATATATAAGGTTTGCCAAACATAAGTTTAAACTTTTGCTTGATGAGCACTGCCAAGCCGTAGAAATCCACGCTTCGGACGGGCAAACGAGACAATGCCGGGTGTTATTCCTAAACCAATACCGATTAGTAACCAACCATTCCTCAGTGAACGTGGACACAACAGACGTAGCAGTTGCCCGCTAGCGGTGTCCCACAGTTTGACTGTGCCATCAATGCTGCCTGATAGCACGGTTTTGCCATCTGGGGCGAAGCTAGCGCTCCATACAGCACTGCTAGACACATAGAAGGTATGCAATAGTTGCCCACTGGCAGTGTCCCATAACTTAGCCGTGCCGTCCAAACTGCTCGTGACGACGGTCTTGCCATCCGGCGCGAAGTTGGCACTTGTTACGCTAGCGCTATGGCCTGTTAAGGTGTGCAGCAGTTGCCCGCTGGCGGTGTCCCATACTTTAGTTGTGCTATCGTCGCTGCCCGTGAGGACGGTTTTACCATCCGGCGCGAAGCTCACACTTACTGAGTTAGTGGTATGGCTCTGGAAGGTGTACAGCAGTTGCCCACTAGCACTATCCCACAACTTGGTCGTGCCGTCCTCAATGCCAGTGAGCATGGTTTTGCCATCTGGGGCGAAGCTCATGCTCGTTATGCCATTGGTAATACTCCGGAAGGTGTGCAGCAGTTGCCCACTAGTACGGTCCCACAGCTTAGCCGTGCCGTCAAAGCTAACGGTGAGCACCATCTTGCCATCCGATACGAAGCTCGTACCCGTTATGCCTCCACTACTACCTTGTAATGTATGCAACAACTGCCCGCTGGTCATGTCCCACAGTTTGGCGGTGTTGTCAACACTGCCCGTAAGTACGGTTTTGCCATCTGGGGCGAAGTGAGCACTTGTGATACTTCCAGTATGAAGTGAGCTTGGCAGCGTATTTCGTAAGGTTCCAGTATTGATGTCCCACAGCTTGACAGTGGTATCAAAGCTGGTAAGAATAGTTTTGCCATCTGGAGCAAAGCTCACATTTAATATACCAACGCTAAGGCTTTGGAAGGTGTGTAGCAGTTGCCCACTCGCGATGTCCCACAACTTGGCTGTGCCGTCAATGCTGATAGTGAGCACCATTTTGCCGCCCGGTGCAAAGCTCACACTCATTACGCTAGTGGCATGACCTTGGAAGGTGTGCAGCAGTTGCCCGCTGACCGTGTCCCACAGCTTGGCTGTGCGGTCATCGCTGCCGGTAAGCACCGTTTTACCATCCGGTGCGAAGCTCACACTATATACTCCACTGCTATGGCCGGTTAAGGTGTGTAGCAGTTGCCCGCTGGCAGTGTCCCACAACTTGGCTGTGCGGTCATCGCTACCAGTAAGCACCGTCTTGCCATCCGGTGCGAAGCTCACACCATATACAATACCGCTATGACCCTGAAAGGTGTGTAGTAGTTGCCCGCTGACCGTATCCCACAGTTTAGCCGTGCCATCAGTGTTGCCAGTGAGCACCATCTGACCGTCTGGTGCGAAACTCATGCTAAATACACTTGGGTTCTGGAAGGTGTGCAGTAGTTGCCCACTGATCGTATCCCACAGTTTAGCCGTGCCGTCAACGCTGACGGCGAATACCAGCTTGCCATTCAGTGCGAAGCCCATGCTCAATACAGTATCCGTATGGCCTTGGAAAGTGAATAGTAGTTTTCCGCTGATTGTGTCCAACAGCTTGACCGTACCGTCACTCACGGCGAGTACTGTCTTACCATCCGGCGCGAAGCTTACATATAATACGCCGTCAGTATGACCTTCGAAAGTATGCAGCAATTGCCCACTAGTTACATCCCATAGTTTGGCCGTACCGTCCTCACTACTTGTGAGTACAGTCTTGCCATCCGGCGCGAAACTAGTGCTACTGATCTTTGCCGTATGACCAACAAAACTGTAGGTGGCATATGGCTGCTCGTCTTTACTCCTCCACAGTTCAGCCTGTTGTCCATTATTCCGCAGGATCAGGATGTCCTGTCCATTCGGTGCATAGCTGACCGTCGTTACTGCTGTACGTTCGCACTCCCAACTACGCGGTGTCATTATCAGCAGCAATATCCCACTCAGGCTGCACATCAGCCCCACTGTGATCAACAACAGTTTTCGCATGTCCAGCGCTACCTATTGCTTGAGCCGAAAATAGGCGCAATCACGATTCTTGACGGTTCGCTCGTGCTTGCATGTCAAAGTTGCTGGGGGTAGGCGTGGTATTACGCGGCGATCTTCGAGTTGGTCTGAACTGCGGGGTTACGTCGGGATTGGCGGCTTGCCATGTTTGCGTTATGGCATACGTCGCGTTGAAGGGAATCAGCACTGTCGTGTCGATGCCGACCACCAAGGCGAGGCACAGAATAATCGCCACGAGCAGCACGATTGCGCCAAGTAGGCGATTATTCTGTATTGGGGTGCGTGGTGGGGGTGGCGCACTGAAACTGCCAGATGCAAACACAATTTATCCCTTAAAGGTCAGGCCGGGAAGAAAGTTTATCTCACCCGGCCTGTATCGTTACTAGATTGCTAGATTAGGCTTCCGGCTCGTCTGGCAGGTTGCCATCTTCTGACCATTCACCATCTTCGTCGTTCTCATCGTCGCTCATCTCGCCCAGATCGAGGCTGTCCTCATCTTCGTCATTGTCTTCATTCTCGTCTTCGATGTCTTCCTCGACACCGTTTTCGCTTTCGAGCACGTCGAGATCCATCACGATCTCAAGGGAGTCGATAGGTACACCAAGTTCATCAACTACTTCGCCAATGATCTCGCCGTTTTCGTCCACTGGCAACTCATCGACGGGCGATCCTTCAACCACTGCCACACTGACAACCTGATCGCGCTTGGACAGATTAATGATCCGCACGCCGCGTGCTGGACGGCCCACTAAGCGAATGCTGTTGGCACGAGTACGCAGCGCCATACCTTCGCGAGTAATCACAGTGATGTCGTCATCGTCCCGCAGTGCATGAGCCGCGATGATTGGCCCGATCTTTTCTCCGGCAGTCACAGAGATCGTTCGCACGCCTAGTCCAAATCGCCCACGCAGCGGGTATTCATCGATCAGCGTGCGCTTGCCATAGCCTTTTGCTGTGAGTACCAGCAGCGAAGTCTTACCATCATTGATCACGTCCAGTGCAGCGAGGTGGTCATTTTCACGGAACCGGATCGCGTTCACGCCAGCAGCCTGCCGTCCCATTACGCGAACCTCGCTTTCCTTGAAGCGGATAGCTCGCCCTAGCTGCGTGACAAGGATCACATGATCATCACCGGAGGTACGCTGTACCCAACGCAGTTGGTCATCATCATCGACAGTCATGGCAATCAGACCGTTAGAACGCACTGACGCAAAGTCTGAGATCGGTACCCGCTTGATCCGCCCATTGCGAGTACATAGCACGAAATAGCCACTCTCGAAATTCTGAACGCTGGCGGTTGCCGTAATTTTCTCATCCGATTCCAGCGCTAGCAGACTGTTGATCACGGTGCCTTTGCCGTTGCGATCCGTTTCCGGCAGGCCAAAGGCGCGTTCGGCATAGACCTTGCCTTTGTTCGTGAAGAACAACAGGTAGTCCAGCGAATTAGCGCTCATGAGATGCTCGACGACATCTTCCTCGCGGGTGGTCATGCCCGTGACTCCACGTCCGCCGCGATGCTGCGCCCGATACAACGCCGAAGGAGTACGCTTAATATAACCTCGCTTTGTGATCGAGATCAGTACTTCCTCATCGCGGATCAGATCATACTCGTTGAAGCTCGTCCCGCTTTCGTAGTCGATCTGCGTGCGGCGTTCATCGCCAAATTTCTCCGCCAGCATCGTTAGGTCGCTCTTGATCAATGCTAGAATTTTGGCATCGTGCGCCAATAGGTCTTCCAGATAATCGATATGGCTCCTAACTTCGCTGAACTCAGTTTCGATCCGCAGGCGTTCCAAACTGGCAATCCGTCGCAACTGCAAATCAAGGATAGCTTGAGCTTGCACTTCGCTGAGATCGAACAGGATCATGAGTTCCTGACGAGCATCATCGGTATCCTGTGCGCTGCGAATGGTCTGGATAATGTCATCGATATTCGCCAGCGCCTTGAGATACCCTTCGAGGATATGCGCCCGTGCTTTGGCCTTATCCAGTTCAAAACGGGAACGTCGTGTAATCACATTGCGACGGTGTTCGATGTAGATTTGCAGTGCTCGCTTGAGGCTGATTGTGCGTGGTTCGCCATCCACCAGCGCCAGCATCTGAACACTGTAGGTGCTCTGCAACTGGGTGTACTTGAAAATCTGGTTGAGGACTTTCTTGGGTTGGGCGTTGCGCTTTAACTCGATCACAATACGCATCCCAGTACGATCCGACTCGTCGCGCAAGTCGCTGATCGATTCTAAGCGGCCTTCACGTACCAACTGCGCCAGTCGCTCAATGATCGCGACTTTGTTGGCCTGATAGGGAATCTCGGTCACGGCGATGCGGTGACGTTCGCCACCTTTCATTTCCTCAATCTCAGCAGCAGCGCGTAAGGTCAAGCGCCCGCGCCCGGTGGCATAGACCTCGCGCAGTTCGTCGCTGGCAAGGATAAACGCCCCTGTCGGGAAGTCGGGCGCGGTGACAAACTGCATCAACTCGTCAACGCCAATCTCGTTCAGACGGCTGTAATTGTCGATGATGTATGAGATCGCCCCTGCTAGTTCGCGCAGATTGTGGGGGGGGATATTGGTCGCCATGCCCACCGCGATGCCGCTTGCGCCGTTGAGCAGCAAGTTCGGCAGCCGTGCGGGTAATACTTCCGGCTCTTGCAGCGATCCATCGAAGTTATCCACCCAATCGACGGTGTTCATGTTCAGATCGTCGAGCAGTTCGTCGGCAACACGAGCCAATCGCGCTTCGGTGTAACGCATTGCGGCAGGACTGTCGCCGTCAATGCTACCGAAGTTACCCTGCCCATCGACTAGCGGATAGCGCATCGAGAAGTCTTGTGCCATGCGTGCCATTGCATCGTAGACCGCCGTGTCGCCATGCGGGTGATACTTGCCCAACACTTCCCCGACAATACGGGCGCTTTTCTTGTAGGCCGTGTTGGGTCGAATACCCATGTCCTGCATTGCGTAGAGAATTCGGCGATGGACGGGTTTCAAGCCGTCGCGGGCATCTGGCAGCGCACGGGCGACAATGACGCTCATGGCGTAGTCGAGATAACTACCCCGCATTTCATCGTCGATGTTGATCGGGCGAATAATCCCAATATCCATAGTTACAATATCCCAAATTTCAGATCAGGTCGGTTGTGGGAAACTCACAAAACCCAGTAGTTTCAGTCGTTTCGCTTGAATTACGCACCCCTTATTATACCCTGTCTTCACAGCGTTTGCGAGTAGCCGAATCGAGGCTCTACAGCACGTTTCTTGCCCTTTGGAAAAGTCGTTGAAATTCATAGCGTTTGGGGTGAAATTTGGGGTCAATGTGGGAAATGCTGGGATAACGAGGGATAGTGCGGGATTAGCGTGGGTTACTACAGGATAAGGTGGGATTAGGGGGTCTCCAATGCGTAAACCGCGATATGCTGGATCACAAACTGGGCGGAGCGGGTATCGCCCCCTTGAAAGCGTATGGCGATTTGATGTGACGGCGGACTCTGCCCACGCCATGCAATCTCATCGTTGAGCCGCACAACAGCCCATCCGCTTTTATCAACGTCAAGCGTGATCTTGTTGGAGTCGGCGCGGAGATGGATAAACGGTGTGAAATCCGGTTGCGCTGGCGACATGCTGAAAAATCGGTAGCCATTCACGAAAACGCTAAAAGGGACATGCGCCGTATCGGCGAAGGCGATACCCCACGCTGCCAGAGAATCGCTGGTGTGGGATAAACTGCCTGTAACTTCCAGTGTATAAGCCGCATAGGGCAAGGGAAACGTATCGGTCAGCGAAACGGACTGCTTAGGATTGACTTGTGCGGTAAAGGGGCCACTATCCCAGATCAATAGCCCTGCTTTAGGTGGGTCGGCAGCGCCACTCGCCAGCAGGATCACAGTAATCACGCCAATGATTAACACGCCGATAAAGATCGACCATGCAGTGCGCTGCATCCATGCAGGCATTTCATCCTTATCATCGCTGCGAAACTCAAGCACACAAATACCCTTACTGCGAAATCTAAGCATTCCTTGAGCGTTGCCCTTAGTGTCATTGACAGTATTCTAGAGCGTGTTTGAAAATTAAGCAGGGGCAAGACGATTAAGCAAACGGCGGCTGGAAGCCAAGTAGACCATACCCTCACTATTTTGGGTTAAATGTTCGTAATCTTTGCTCAGACGGCGATAACGACCGAGCCATGCAAAGGTTCGCTCAACAACCGAGCGGGTAGGGGCCAGCACAAAGCCCTTTTTGTCGCGGGGGCGCAAGGAAATCTCGAAATGCACCCCGAAAGTTTGCTCAATAGCGGTTTGGAAATCGACCCCTTCATAGCCCCCATCGGCTAGAATCTTCTCCAAGCGTTCCCACAGTGGCTCAGGCAGTTCGTCTAGTAGCCTTTGCGCCCCGGCGCGTTCACCGATATTGGCAGCATGAGCCATGATTTTCAGCAGGTTTCCTAATATATCGACGAGAATATGCCGTTTACGGCCGTTGACCTTCTCGCCCCCATCAAAACCGTGTTCGCCGCCCACTTCCGTCGTTTTCACGCTCTGGCTATTGATCATTGCTAAACTCGGCTGGGGCTGACGACCGGCTTGTTGTCGCACACGCTCACGCAACAGCGTATTGACCATCTCCCATCCCAGCACCATTTGTGATAATGGTAGTACACACTGTTGAAGTTCGGATACTCCTTCGGCAGATAGCGCCATTGGCACCCTGTCCGCAACACATACAGGATCGCATTGATAACCGCTCTCAATTCCAACCGCATCGGTCGCCCCGGCCCCAGTGTTTGTTGATGTCCAGCCCTTCGATGATCACCCATTGTCCATCCGTCACATCACTTGGATAAACGACATTTTCGTGACACACTTGTTGTACTCCTGTTGGTTTGGATTGTGGCCTGATACCTCCAATTCTACCCTACAGGAGCTGCCTCCTTATTTCTCAAACACTCTCTAGACATCGTGTTGGGTCTTGGAACCATTCTTCAGGAATATACAGTGCCCGGTCAATAAAGGCGCAGCCTCGACTGGAAGTGTAGGCCAAAAAGACCCCGATTTGCTGATTCTCGATACGTCCCGCCGTACTGCCGCGCTACCCCTGCTGATTTATCCCCTTTTTTCAGAAAACCTGTCTCATCGATGAATGAACCACTCCGCAGCAAGCTACGGAGTATCAAGAGCAAATCCACAATCCCACTGCAAGCGGCGAGGAATTAGACCTGATGTTGATTAAAATTCCATCCGCTTCCCCCAACTCCTCAGCCACATACTGTCCGAACTCATCTCGCACACCCTCAACATCCCACTACGCTGTATTGAGCAGCCGCTGCATCCGCTGCGGCTCATATTCGTGCATTATTTCCGCCACTTGCCAACTGTTTTTTCGGGCTGTATTACTCACTAAGCTCAGCATATGCTGCTGCGCCCGTTCCCGTGGTTCGCAGCGACTAAAGTGTCTTGCGATTCGCTCCACCACCCTATTAAATTTCTCTTGCCATCTGCTAATGAGGCTGTCTTCCGTCTCTGTGCCCATGTCCACCCCTTCTCGTCATATGAAAGGGTTGCGCCTTTATTTCTAAGTGTTCTATAATATTACTTATGATAGTAAATTTGATAGTATGCCAGTATGAAGTATCTATAGTTGAAAAGAAAATAGACATAAATTCGGATCGAACTCCAGAGATTGATCGGCAGATAACCCGATCTAAAAGAAGCCCATGGCAAAAATTGGGTCTTCAGGGAGTTCGGGGGTAAGGGGGAAATGTAGGAGGGGTAGAATGAG
>JBDTVG010000236.1:0-7811 GCA_040007395.1 Chloroflexota bacterium | reverse complement strand
TCCGGCATTTTCCTGCCCTGCAAGCCCTTTCCCTCCTACTGTCGGGTGACTAGTACTTTCAGATACTATAGCAATTCTGTCGAACATACGTCCACATTCCTCTTGGCTTGCTCTCATTGCAGAGGTCTACCGTATGATGAGAACACAGTTGGCTAGAGCGCATGTACCACTCGTTGAGGCAGGAGTGGGAATCCCACACTGCCGTATCCCAGACGCTTGATGATCTTTAATTTTCCCTCGACCATTCCATTGCTCTCAGGCAAGGCGAGTCCTGCCAGCACCACCATCCGCTTTATCGCGGTCAATACTGCACACGAACCCTTACAGTTATTGTGTGTGGGCTATTTGAAAGATGGAAATTCGCCTTAGATGAATCGCCCTTAATTCCCACAGGAATTAGCGTTATAATGGCGCGACACTCTATTTAGCGGCGATGGATAAGATAGAAAATGATCACTGACATTACCCCGAAGGAACTCAAAGCCCGCCTTGATGCTGGGGAGGATATTGACGTAATTGACGTTCGTGAAGATTGGGAGTTGGCGCGGAGCAAACTGTCCAATATCATCCACATCCCGATGAACGATGTCCCCGATAGGCTGGACGAGATCACCAAGGACAAACCTGTGGTTATCATGTGCCATCATGGCAACCGCAGTGAACAGGTTATCAATTGGCTAGAGACGGAAGACTATGAGAATCTACTCAACCTCGTGGGTGGCATTGACCGCTGGTCACACGAGGTCGATTCCTCTATTCCGCTTTATTGATGGGTTGTGATCTATCGAACGACCTCTTCCACGATAAGCGTGGCACCAGTGTTGCGCTTACGTGGTTCTGTCAGAAACACGACTGAGATCAGCCCCAATAATCCGATCACGATTGCCAGCCCAAACAACACCTGATACGAACTAACCGTGAGAATGAGTCCGCCGAAAAATGGGGCAAGGTGGCTTATCGCGCTGATCGTGTTGGTTAATCCCACATAGATCGGGCGGCGATCCGGCGGCGCATACGTGATAATCCAGTCGAAGTAACCGGGGATTGCGCTTGCCGCGACAAAGCCCAACACGAAAAGTGCCCCATACAGTGCCGACGGCCCCACGGCAAAACTCAACAATGCCAACGCAGGATGCAGACAGCTTGCCAGCGCCGATAGTCCAATCACGGCGCGGCTGCCGTAGCGATGGCTTAACCCGCTCATTAGCAGCGCTCCCGCTGCCGCACCCACTGTCGAAAGCAAGATCGAATTCCCCACTAGATCTCCAACAATCTGTTCACGTGGGACTTTGTATAGTTCCGCAAACAGACTAGACCCGAAAACAATATAGAACGGCGCAGCGATCATCGTCAGATCGAGCAGCAGACGCGTTATAACAAACTTCTGAAATTCACGATCTCGGCGCAATACGTTGCCAAGATACGGTAGATACTGCGCCAAAGTCGGCCCCGGTTGAATGTTGGTTTCCTTTTTGTCTTCAACCAACAAGGTAAGCGCAATGCCTGCGATGAAAAACAGGGCAGCCGCAATCCCGAAAAGCTGTGCATAATTCTGCGGGAAAGCGGGGCCATTAGGGCCAAGCAAATGTCGAGCAACCTCACGAGTGATCAGTGCGCCGACAGTCGTGACGATCTGCGAAATGCTAAACAATACGCCACGCCAACGTTCCGGGATCAGATTTCCGAGCAGATCAGCCCAGACTAAGGTGATAAACCCATCGCTGATGGCAAAGAGAATATACCCTACCAGAAACACAATCAGAATCGTTGTAGAATTCCCCGCGCCAATCACGGCAATCGCGATAGCCATGCCTGCCATGATCAAACGTACAGGGATCACGGTGCGTGTCATAAACGCCAAACGGTTTGTACTGCGGTTGATGATCTGCGCCATGAAAAGCTGGGGCAGCAACCATGCAAAAAGGTAGATCGAACTGATTAACCCTACAACAGTTTCTGAATCTGTCAGGCGGCGAACAAAGTCAGGAACGACGGTTGTATTGCCAATTAAGCCGAACGCGATCCCAAAAAAAACGGAGTCGAGAAAAAACAACGTAAGATTACGTCGTGTATGGCGGGGTTGTGCCGTCAAGATGGCTCCGATCTCGCAATAGCGAACCGCTAATATCCGCTAGATCATTGTGTTTGAAACGCTCTCCACAGGGTCAACGGTAGGTAGGGGGTCGGCTTCGATGGGCATTTCGCGGTAGTGACGCAGCGCGGGAATTGTAAGGGCGATCAGACCAACGGCGATAACTGTGAAAAAGCCGCCGGACACGACAGAAAATGGTGTACTGGTTGCCTGTGCCAATGCACCCGCCTCGAATTCGCCTAGCTGTGGGCCACCCTGAAAAAAGATCGTCATCACCGATTGCATTCGCCCACGCAGCCGCGAAGGGGTAAGCACTTGCCGCAGCGCGTTGCGGATCGAGGCGCTCACTGAATCCGAAAACCCAACAACAACCAGCGCCAGCAAAGACGCTCCAAAAATCTCTGAAATGCCGAACAGTGCTGTTGCTAGGCCGTACACTGCTACTGCTGCTAACATGATCTCACCCTGCTGCTTCAGCCGACTGCCATACTGAGCCATGATAACCGCACCCAATGCCGCCCCGACAAAAGGGGCCGCCCGCAGCAAACCATAACGCACCTCGGCAAAACTTAACAGCCCAACAGTATCTTTGTTCAATATTTCCGTTGCATAAACGGGCAGCAGTGCCAACGCCGAGGCAAAAAACGTGGCGATAAAATCCATAATCATCGACGACCACAACACAGGAATCCGAAAGATAAATTGCAACCCTTCTTTCATCGCTTGTAGACTGATCTCGCGCTTCTCACCGGGCGGGACAGGCGGCGCAACTAGAATTCGCAACACCGCCACCGAGGGGATCACCGCGATGGCGCTTAACGCATAATTGAATCCCGATTGTTTGAAGATAAGGATTACGCTAGCGACCAGCGGCCCCAAGACCGCCGTAACCGTGAATAACACGACATTCAATCGCGCCGCGTTGCCGACTTCTTCCACCGGGATCAAGCTCGCTAGCAGCGCGTAGCGGGCGGGGCCATCGAAGGCTACTAGACCCGCGATAATTGCCGTAATGACATAAATCAGTAGAACAGATTCATGTCCGCTGAGTACAGCAATCGCGAGGATCGCAGTAACAATCAGCGTCAAGGATTGGGTTACCAACAGCAAACGGCGGCGATCTACTGCATCACTGACCACCCCACCCAGCAGCGAAAGAATGATGATCGGGACTACCCTGACCAAGCCCACCAAGCCAAGCGCCAGTTTATCATGCGTCAATCCCCAGATATGCCAGTCCACAGAGGCAACCTGTATTGTCGCGCCGGCCTGCACGATAAATTGGGTTAGAAACATCAAGCGGAATTCGCGGTGAGCCAACACGCTCCATGAGGAACTGGAAGTTGTCATAAGATAGGACAATCGTCTCATTTTTTGGTCTAAAACGGGGATAGAAGTTTATCATGAGCATGAACTACCAACAACCAATATATTGCAACTATCGCAATTAGATTACAATCAGAAGGGAATCTAATTGCGATAGTATAGAAACCATTTGCAAATAAGGGTGGTTTCGGTCTATAAATGGTTCAACTATTAGCACTAAAGACTGAGGGTGTGTTTTATGGATTTCAGTGAATCAAAAAGCCCGAATCTTGAAGACTTAATGCGCCTTGGCGTGCGTACTGCCAAAGAAGGTAACCGGGATAACGCTCGTGTCATCTTCCAACAGGTACTTTCTGCCGACAAGCGTCATATCAACGCTTGGTTATGGATGGCCTCGTTAGCCGAAAATAACATTGATCGCCGTCGTTATCTGGAAACGGTGCTGCGCTTGAGTCCCGATAACCTGACAGCTAAGAAGCAGTTGGCGGCGCTTGACACAGCAGTCGCGCGTGGCGAGAATCGATCCGTGCGTTTTGGTGTAATGATAGTTTTTGTGTTAATTCTGGCGCTGGTTCTTGTCGGCGCGCTAATCTTCCTTGTATTCCGTATCCATTGATTGTAAAAGTAGGCGTTGACACAAGCACTCAATAGATCTTCATTACGCTAGTGAAGCGGTGAGGGCATAACCCAACAGGAATTAACTCTTGGCAACTAATGATATTCAGAATCTGCTCAAGTCAGGGGTGGCGGCAGCAAAAGCTGGCAACAAACAGAGCGCACGCCTGATTCTCGAACAAGTGCTTGAACTGGACGATAACAGCGAAACTGCGTGGATGTGGTATGCGATGGTGGTTGAAACTGTCCGCGAGAAACGCATCTGCCTCGAAAATGTGTTGGAGATCAACCCCAACAACCAACGAGCCAGAGAAGCGTTGCTACGGCTTGAGCCGCCACCCTCTTCCTCCTCGGTTAAACCGCCGCCACCACCAGCAGCACCGCTGCCACCACCGCGTCCACAATCATCGTCAGACAGCAGCTTTGTGCCACGCCATGCAGCGCCAAACGTACCAGTGCGTCGTCGTAGTCGGATCTTAACGCTGCCCTTTATTGTAGCGGGCGCGCTGGCGATTGGATTGATCGTGCTGGGAGTGTACTTGTTATTGAATCCATCAATCCTCCAACCAACACCACCGCCAAATGGCACCCCGATAGAAACATCCATTGCCGCAGTACCAGCGGTTGCCGGACAGATCACGCCGTCTGTTGTCCAACCAACCCTAACTGCGGGGCCAACCCTAACCCCATTTGGCATTGTCGAAACGCTCGATCCGACTCGTGCTACTGACCTGCCAACCATTACGCCATCGCCGTCATTCACGCCCAACACACCCCTCCCACCAACGGAAACCCTGCCGCCGCCGAACACCTACGCTTTCTTGTTTGTGCGTGAAACGAAAAATGTACAGCCTAGAAACATTTACTCGATCAAAGGGGATGGGACAGGGCAGCAATCGATTCTTGGAAATGGTGCGGCTCCAGTATTCGATATTGCGCTTGCCTCAGAT
The DNA here is from genome assembly GCA_040007395.1 of Chloroflexota bacterium. Lineage (GTDB taxonomy): Bacteria > Chloroflexota > Anaerolineae > Aggregatilineales > UBA2796 > DATGFK01. Next base: position 2,828 of record JBDTVG010000236.1, on the reverse strand, counting down.
CGCCGGATTGCCTACATTACGTGGGTAGACGACAAACCACAGCTTTTTGTTGCTGGCCCAGATGGACAGAACGGCAAGCAGATCACCGAGATGAAAGGCGATAATGTTAGTTCGCCAACATGGTCGCCTAACGGCACCCAGATCGCTTTTGCCTCGAACGATACAGGCAACAACGAGATCTATATTGTGAACGCCGATGGTTCAGGATTGACAACGCTCACTGATAACAAAGCGAACAATCGCGATCCAGCATGGTCACCAGTTGGCAATCAAATTGCCTTTGCCTCGGACATGAATGGCGCAAATTCATTGCAAATTTTTGTCGTGATTCTTGGCGACAAGAACCCCCGGCAAATCTCCACTTCCACTGGTGACAATTACAGCCCTGCATGGTCACCAACGGGCAGCACACTGGCATTCGTCTCGACTCGTGACCGTTATGAGAATGTCTATATTATGAATGGCAATGGTCAGAACCCACACATGCTAACCTACGGGAATGGCAGCGCCGTTAGCCGTAATCCTATGTGGTCGCCAGACGGCAGATACATCGCTTTTAGTTCCAATCGGGGCAACAACGTTTTTAATCTATACCTGACTACACCCGACGGCAAAGCGGTTATCCCTCTGACCAAAAATACTGATGCCGCCATTAACAGTTATAGTCCGCGCTTTTTGCCGGGTAATTGAGCTGGAAAGGATAATGTGTTTTCGTGAGCACGGGACCAACTAACTCGCCATCAAAGGACTCCCCACCGGGTGAACCAGACGTTAAACAACTGCTGCGAGAGGGACGGGCCGCCATCAAAATGGGCGACAAGGTAAGTGCCCGCACCAAACTAAAGCAGGTGGTTGCCCTTGATCAGTACAGCGAACAGGGCTGGTTTTTGCTAGCATCTGTTGTCGAAACTGATGATGAACGCCGCGTATGTTTGGGCAATGTGGTCGTCATCAACCCCAAAAACGAACGCGCTCAACAGATGTTGGATCAACTCAGCGGAAACCTCAACGCTGGCCTGATCAGTGGTGAACCGCAGCTTGACGGTCGCTCGCTGAAAATTTCCAATCGGCGGGTGCTGATTATCGGCGGAATTATTGGGGCTGTGGTGATCCTCGCAGCGCTAGTGTTCGTAGTGCTGCCAACGATGAATACGCCACCGCCGCCGACCTCAGCGGTAGAAGCTGTTACTGCTGCCGCATTGATTGCTCAGCATACGACCGAAACAGCAGCAGTGGTGTCTCAAGGGCCAACCCAAACTCCCACTACATCGTCAGTTCGGCCTACCCTGCCTCCCACTTGGACACCCTCCGCGTCGCCACCGCCCGTTGGACAGATTGGTACGCCTTTGCCAGTTCCACCTGAGGGACTCACAGGACGACTCACGGCTATCTCTGGGATTCTGTTTGGCCCGAACCGGGATTTGCCGATCTATATTCTAGATCCCTATGGAAAGGATATGCGTCCAATTTCCGGCAAGGATGTCGGAGATCAAGCCATCCTGACCCCCGACGGCTCTCGCGTAATCTTTTCTCGGTATATCGCCAGTACCAATTCGCGCACGCTGCGGCTTGTAAACGCCAACGGTACGCGGGGCAGTGAAGTCAACCAATTGTGGGGCAATACCCCCCCTTTGGCAGAGGTGAAAGACCCTACGATTTCTCGGAATGGCGCAGTCTTAGTCTTTAGTGCTATCAATATTACGGGCAACGAATCGACTGCAAACCTTTATCTGGTGTCGTTAAAAGGTCTCAACAGCTTAAACAGCGATGACAACGGTTCCGAAGCAACAGAGCCTGCGACGCTGGATGCAGCCCCTGCCGATAAACCAACCAGCAAAGCAGCGACAGTAGCTCCGCCGACTCCCACAGCAGGTGACTTAGCGTCTCAGCTCAAGCGCGTCACCTTAAAGGATACTGGCAGCAACTCGGAGCCTTCGATCTCCCCCGACGGTAAAGAGATCGTATATGTCAACGACTCACGCCCTGTGGGAGAGGATAGCATAGACCTGTTCGCCATCAGCCCGAATGGGGGTAAGCCCCGCCGGATAACCGACGACCAACGCGAAAATATTGAAAGTGCGCCGGAATTTTCCCCCGACGGCAAACAGATCGCCTACCAGTCGATGCAAAAAGACAGCAAGACCAACGACATTTACATCATGAATACCGATGGTAGTGGCAAGGTTCAGCTAACCACCAGTGCAGACGATAACAGCGATAACATCCGCCCGCACTGGTCACCGGATGGCAAGTTCATTGCGTTTTCGTCTACACGCAACGGCAAATGGGAAATCTACATCATTCAGGTGGACACGAAAGCAGTCTTTCAAGTTACGCAAACCACGAGCAGTACCATCTGCACGGGTTGGGGATCGAACTAGACGTAAAATCAGGTCAATGCGTTTTCACTTTAGCGTGTAGGGTTCATAGTTGTTTACAGGGTATTGGGCAGCGTTGCTCTCAATACCCTGTTATTTATCCCTGAACTGACCGGGCAACGCCTTTGTTGAAAGATTTTGGCACACGCCCCGTACCTAGTGGTGAGATCAGAAAGCTTATAGAGAGGGGGGCTATACTTTGGAGAACAGAGGGAGTATAGCCATGATAGAACTGAAAGAAGCAGAACGGGCGGAAGTCGAGGGGTTTATCCGGCGGGGCAAGGCCCATGCACGAGTATTATGCGGGGGCATATGCTGCTCAAGAGTGCCGAGGGGTGGAGCCTGGAACGGATTGCAGAAACTTATGCGGTGAGTAAGGCAACAGTGAGCAATGGGCGAACACGACACCGGGCATCGGCGTGCCAATGTGCCTCATCTCCGCCCATAACG
>JBDTVG010000235.1:0-7261 GCA_040007395.1 Chloroflexota bacterium | reverse complement strand
CCCCCACTGAGGATTATAGGCTGATCGCCTTGGTTGGCTTTCGACTCTACTTAAGGCTACATTAAGGTTTCAATCCCCCACTGAGGATTATAGGCTGATCGCCTATGGGCTAAGAACCGAGCCGCCGGGTATGGTCAAAAGTTTCAATCCCCCACTGAGGATTATAGGCTGATCGCCGGGACGTGTATGGGTCCACCTGGACCTGGGCAGCAAGTTTCAATCCCCCACTGAGGATTATAGGCTGATCGCCCGTGACCCTAGAAGCAATCGTTCGTCAGGCAATGAGTTTCAATCCCCCACTGAGGATTATAGGCTGATCGCCAGATCATATGGATGATGAAACTCGCAACTATCTAGGTTTCAATCCCCCACTGAGGATTATAGGCTGATCGCCGCTCCGCCAAGCGGCAGTTATCAAGCACCGCCGTGAGTTTCAATCCCCCACTGAGGATTATAGGCTGATCGCCTCGCCGCCCCCACCCAGCCCGTTATCGAAGAAAAAGTTTCAATCCCCCACTGAGGATTATAGGCTGATCGCCTCAGTTTCGTCAAATCAATCGAGATACGACTAATGTTTCAATCCCCCACTGAGGATTATAGGCTGATCGCCTAAGAGGTTCAGTCGCCCCTGGCCGAAGGAAACTAATGTTTCAATCCCCCACTGAGGATTATAGGCTGATCGCCTCTATTTCACAATGACATCAATATTACACGCTAACGCTTTCCAACGCAAGTCAGCGCATCAAGTAGATCGGCTTGCGGGCTGGACGAAAATACACGCTTTTTTCGTGCAATGGAACCCCGCCAATGCCGCTGCATGGCTGGTTTTGGTAGATGACATCTCGCGCCAACGCACTCCACCAGCCACTAGCGCGATTTGCGGCTCGTTTGTGAAAATTGACGAGGCATGTGTTAGAGTTTTGCCACACAGACGAAGGAGATTAAGATGCTGGCGCTTGGCGATCTTTTGAGCAAACGAACATGGTATGCGTTGTGGGCGGTGTCGCACATGCACGTCTTGCCGTTCGATGGCAGGCATACCAAAGCGAAGGTGGCAGGGCGTTTGTTGGATCAATTGCGTTTGCAGGGACATCTCAAGCGGTCTGTGAAGCGGCTGTCTGCGGATGAACGTGCGCCCTTAATTGCCTTACAAGCGGCAGGCGGTCAGATGCCAAAGGTAGAATTTATGGCGGCCTTTGGTGCGATCCGGTTGTATCGCCCTTGGCGACCCGATGTCCCACGCCAGATCTGGAAACAGCCCGGCTCTATTGCCGAAAAGCTGTGGTATCTGGCGCTCATCGAAATTGTCGAGGATCAGGTATGCATACCGACGGAAGTCCTTGCGCTGCTGCCGCCGCTGCCGCGAGTACGGACTGCGCCCGTCAAAACCATTACAGAGCAGCCACCGCCATCCTCTGCTTTGCTGGTCGATCTGGCACACCTGTTGGGTGTACTGATGGCTGAACACGCTACTGTGCGCTGGAATCGCTGGCTGCCGCCGCACACCTTAAAAGCCGTCAATCAACGCTTGCTGCTTAAAGATCAACGCGCCGAAGGGTCAATCCTTCGTAGTGAACTGCACACCACGCGACTACGATTTCTGCATTATCTTTTAGAATGCTGCGGGCTAGTCGCGGTGCAGGCCGGCTATCTCAAACCGACTTTGGCAGCATGGCAGTGGTTAGACTCCACGCCAGAAGCGCAATGGCAAACATTAATGGAAAGCATTGAGCGCGATCTGAAGCGTCGCGAACCCCTATGGAATATCTATCGGCTGCCAGCCGTAACCCTAACTTTATGGCAAAAACTCGTGGATCAATTGCGGCGGCTGCATCCCAACCGAGGCTATCGTTTGTCGTCACTGATCAGGGCCTTGCGTCCCCACTTGCCCGGTCAGAGTTTGAAAGGTGTCCCGGATCTGCTCTGTGAGCCATTGACTTGGCTCGGCATCGTCACGGCTTGCGCTGGCAATGAATTTCAGATTGCCGGATCAACTTTCACTCCCGTCGCCCCAGCCGCGCTCATCAATGAAGCCGACTGTCTCCGCGTGGTGCTGCCCATTTTTCCTCGTTTGCGCTCTCTCGTGGAACTATCCGCTTGGGCAACCTATGAGCAAGGGGATCTGTGCATCGATCAACAGGCGGTAGCCCGCGCCCTCGACGCGAATCAGACTACCATACAGATCGCGACGCTGCTGCATCAATTGACTGGGGAACCACTCCCCGATTCTGTGTTCGCCCGATTGCAGGGCTGGGAAAAGCGGCAGCGTCGTCTGGCACTCGAACCACTCATGGTGCTAAGTTCACCGCAACCGGAACTGTTAGCAGAATTGCTGGCAGATCGAAGTTTACGCCCGTTGTTTGATGGTACATTATCAGCGCATCATGTCGCTGTCAAACCACATCAGGCCGAAGTGCTTTCCCGACGGTTGCGGCGGCGCGGACATTCCATGACCGATAGACGACAGAAAGCCGCGCCGCCGACCAAACTGTCCGATCCTGATCTAGCGGCTCAGTTATGGCTGGCGGCGCGTATCTATCAGGCACTCTCTGGCTTGATTGCCCTGCCTGCCACCCTGCCCGGTTCGGTATTGGAGTCGCTTAAGGCGCACATTCCCGAAACAGGCTTCAATCAACTGGCTCAGTCCGCCGAAAACGCCATTGACGCGATCCGCCGTGCTGCCACCGATGGCTGGTCTGGCCTGTTAACGCCGATTCAGCAGGAAAATGCTGACAGTATCCGTGCTGCTATCGAACAGGCGTATGCCAAGCAATCAGCCATAATGATTGACTATTTTAGTCCTGCTCAGGGCGTAACTTCCCGGCGCACCATTGAGCCGCTTTTGCCCATCGTGGATCGCGGCGATTTTGCGTATGTCGAAGCGTGGTGCCAAGAGGCCGAAGCCGAGCGCACCTTTAGGCTGGACAGGATCTTGCGTATTGTTACAGAGGTGGCACAGATGGCTTAATTACTTGGTTTAGCCCGTCGGTTGCATCGGCTATATCCGGGTAATCTCGAAAGAAATCGCCCAAAAAGCCGACCAGAGCAGCCCGCTTATAGCGTCGGCCTTCGGGGCTATAGCCGGCATCTTGAAGCTTTTCGTAGATAGCTGTTAAATGGTTGGCGACTACGCCCGGCGTAATAAACAGGCAGGCCGCGATCTCTGCGTTATCCAGATTTTGCGTGACATAACGCACAATCTGTTGGCAGCGTGGACTTAAGCTCAAGAAAAATGCCATCCGTTGCCGATCACTGATCATAGTCTAGCCGCCTCCCCCACTACGCTGTGCCACTTGGTCAGATTCACACATGCTGTTCGGTAGAAGGTTGTGCTAGACTCGGTTCATCTGTAACCAATCTGGCAGCACAGCCTCCCACATGGATGTATCCAGCATAGGTGAACCTGTCGGCGAAATGAACCCCATAACGTGATCGATTCCGGCGATTGAGCGATCAACTTTGATCGATAGGGGGAGTACAGGCGCATGGTTGAGGTAAATCAGGGTCAGCAGCGGAAACAAACACTCCTCGATCTCGTCACCCGGCTGCACACCCGTACCGGGCGCAGCTATGACGAAATCCGAAGGCGTATGGGGCAAGAACTCGGCGATATTGAGTATTCTGAAGGTCGCTTTAACAAGTTTCGGGGCAAGCCCGACGTACAAAGCGACTACCAACTGGACGAAATGCTGGCCCTGAGTCGGGCTTGCACAGCAGGGATCGCTGAGGACAAACGCTGTACTGCCAGAGAAGCGCTTCAGCTATTTGATCTGGCGGGTATCGAGTTAAAAGCGTTTCAACGCTTGCGCGAGGTTTTCCCCAGCGCTGAGTTTGACAAGGCTTGGGAAACGTATCAGAGTGAGCGCAAGTTAGCCCCAGAGTCAACCAGCACCAGTGGCGATTATTTTATTCCACTGTATCCACATTTATTCATTGGACGCGAAGACTCGATACAGCACGTCTATAATCGGTTGGGGCTTACTCCCGGCAGCAGCCGCTATCCAACCAACATCATTCGCGGCTGGCCCGGTGTTGGCAAAACCACGCTGATCAATCGTCTGGTACACAATCTGGATATTCGCCGGACGTTTACTGATGGCGTGTTGTGGACGAGTCTCGGTCCGCAAGGCGATGTCATGAATGCCCTCAAAAGTTGGGCCAGACAGCTTCGCATCTTTCATGTTGAATCCCTTGCTTCCGAGGAAGCCGTCGTTCAGGCGCTGCGTGGGGTCTTGCAAAATCTGAATGTATTGCTGGTCGTCGATGACATCTGGACCGCCGAAGATGGCTTTTATTTCAAGCATCTGGGCAGTCCAACGACCACCTTTTTGCTAACGACCCGCTTCACCGATGTTGCCAATGCACTGAAAGAAGTCCCCGACGATGTTTATGTGCTGCCAACACTGAGTCCCGCCAAATCGCTTGAAATGCTGGCTTGCATCGCGCCTAGCGCTTCTCACAATTATGCGGATCGACTTGGGTCGCTCGTGGCAACACTAGAAGGACTCCCATTAGCCTTACGGGTCGCCGGAAACCTAATCGAGCATGAAGAACGGTCTGGGCTTAACGTTCCCGACTTGATCGACCAATTGGAACAGGCACACAGCCGAAAACTGATCGACAGCACCACGCAAGTCTTTGACGAAACGACAGGCTCCAATCCCACGATGCGGTTACTTTTTGACCGGAGTCTTCAAACGTTGCAACCCTTTGAGCAGGAAGCTTTCGCCTATCTGGGGGCATTTGCGCCTAAACCAGCTACCTTCGCCTTGCAAGCGATGAAAAGCGTCTGGCAGGTCGAAGATCCTACGCCGATTATCCGAGCGCTTATTGGTCGGGGCCTGCTTGAACCGTTAGGCAGCGGGCGCTTTCAGATGCACTACACCCTCTCCATGTACGCGCATTCCCTGCTGCAAGACGGCGACGATAACTCATCCCCCAACGGAAACGCAGAGTAGGGTATCTAATGTGTCCATCGAGTATTGATGCCTATGCCAGACATGCTCAACACTACCTCAATGAGATCAAGACCGCTAACCAATTCTATCGGCAAGGGCAAAAACTTCAGGGCCTCGAACAGGTGGATCAAGCCCTTGATCAGATTATGTACGCTCAGCAGCAGATGCTGGCCTATATCACTCAAAGCGACAAGTTGGCTCACCTCTACAGCGATTACTTGTATTATGGTGCTGCCCAACTTGGACATCGGTTGTCGTATCGTGACTTGATCCGATGGCTGGATCAAGCCTTGACTATTGCCGAACGCTTAGACGATAACGAGGCGCAGAGTGTCCATCTCCATAATCTGGGATTGACCCATTTCTACGCGGGACACTATGCCACGGCCCTTGACTATCAACACCGAGCCATGATCCTTCAGCAACAGCTTCAAGATTGGCAGGCCGTTGGCGAAACGCTGGGCAGCCTCGGCATCCTTTACCGCAATTTGGGCGAGTATGAACAGGCATTGTCCTATCACCAGCAAGGGTTAGCCATTGCCCGCAAGATTGAGTCGAAAGCCTCTGAAAGCCAGCAATTGGGCAACCTCGGCAACGTGTTTATTCACCAAAGGAAATTTGAGGAGGCCATCACCCACTATCAGCAAGCGCTGACACTGGCCACTGAAATCGATGATCCCGAAGCTATCGCCAGCCATTTGAACAATCTAGGGGAGGCCTATCGTTATCTAGGCAACAATGAAACAGCCCTCCAGTGTTATGAAGACGCACTGCAATTGGCTGAGCAGATGCAGGATAAGCAGGCAACGGGCAACTGTTTGAACAATATGGGATTGATCTACCGACGGCAGCAGGCCTACCCGCTAGCCATCGATCATTTTGCGCGAGCCATTGCTATTAGTCAGGAAATTGGCGATAGACGGGGCGAGGGCAACCGTACCGCCAATCTCGCCGGGGTGTACTACACCGTTGGTGATTACGCCATCGCCCGTAGCTACTATGAACAAGCGGTGCAGATTCATCGGAATATCAATAACCTTCCCTCATTGGAAGCGGTTTTGAGCGATCTGGGCATGACCTACACAAAACTCGACCAACCCGCCGAAGCTATTCCCTTCTTGCAGCAGGCTGTGGAAATTGCAGCCACGCTCAAGGATAGTTATGTCCACGAATTGGACTACGCACGGTTGGCATTGGCCTATACCGCAATGAACGATCTCCCTCAAGCGATTCAAGCCTACCTGTCTGCGGCTCAACTTGCTGAACAGCAAACTCGACGAACCCATGCGTCAGAATATCTGCGCTTGATCGCCAGCCTGTTCAATGACTTGGGTCAACAGGAACAGGCTGTCCATTATCTTATACGGGCTAAAGCATTGGCCCATGATGAGACCGCGCCCGACTCCCTCGACTGAGACCCCTCAGCTTCAAGGCAATAGTTTCAATCCCCCACTGAGGATTATCGGTACTAAGCCTACAAGCGCACCATGAGCGCAGCGTCAGTTGATTTGTTTCAATCCCCCACTGAGGATTATCGATACTTAGACTCCTGTACAGCTCTGGAAACGAAGGCTGGAATGAGAAGGTTTCAATCCCCCACTGAGGATTATCGATACTTAGACTTCTGAAATCCAGAGGCTATACCCAGCGTGGTTTACTCGTTTCAATCCCCCACTGAGGATTATCGATACTTAGACTAAAAGCCATGAACGCTAAAATTGCAGTTCACTTTGTGGTTTCAATCCCCCACTGAGGATTATCGATACTTAGACGCAAAACTTGGTCAGCCTGACGCACAAGGGAAATACGTTTCAATCCCCCACTGAGGATTATCGATACTTAGACTCATAGATCATACTTCGATTACCGGAATGCCACTTCACGTTTCAATCCCCCACTGAGGATTATCGATACTTAGACTTTTTACATTGATGGTAATACCCTACCCTTTCTACGTTTCAATCCCCCACTGAGGATTATCGATACTTAGACATACAGACTTGTACTTGGAGCTGCAACCGCAATCTTAGTTTCAATCCCCCACTGAGGATTATCGATACTTAGACCTTTGTTGGTTCTTGCCGTAGTGTCGGTGTTAGTCAGTTTCAATCCCCCACTGAGGATTATCGATACTTAGACTGTGAGCCAACGGCCACACCAATCCCGCCGACCGAGAGTTTCAATCCCCCACTGAGGATTATCGATACTTAGACCCACCACTTGGGTGGTATAAGTGGCTGCGTCGCCCGTTTCAATCCCCCACTGAGGATTATCGATACTTAGACCTTTGTTGGTTCTTGCCG
>JBDTVG010000234.1:0-33202 GCA_040007395.1 Chloroflexota bacterium | reverse complement strand
ACACCTGACTTCGTTGCCGCGCTCGTCGCTTTGCACACCCACTTAACATGAGCCATAATCTTTAATCAATCCAAACTCGAGTCACCATTAATCGCTATAACGTCGTTAACTAGAGCCAGTTCAATCAGCGGAAGCAGCCACTTGATTCAGTTAAGAGATACGTTTGTACTGCTTGATTTGGGATTAAACATTACGCAACCTATCGATGCAGCCTGCCCTATCTTCAAAACTGCTCTCCGAACTATCTTGCCAAAGGGTTTTGGACGGACTGTTTGCAATATTACTTTCACATGCACATACTGATCACGTCGGCCTCCTTCCTCAACTTTCCAGTGATCCTGAATTCACATTTATCCGGCTTGCTAAGGGCACAAAGCCTAAGATTGGACTTATGGCATCCCCAGCGACAAAAGACCTGACATCAGTGATGTTGCAAGATGCAACGTATAATCTGGAAAATCAACCACAGTTGAGTTTTACACAGGCTGACGTGACCTCAATTGTTAACGCCATTGATGATTTTCTAGTAACCGGAAATCTATCTGCTCTGGAAGATTTAGGGCATGTTAAGACGTTTAACGCAGGCCACATTTTAGGTTCTCGAATGATTTTGATTGAATATCATGGAATATACATTGGCTCATGTCATTAACATGTGCCATGCCATTTTGTCCACAATTGGGCAAAAAGCGTTACAAAATAATTTGAAGATTCGAGAAAGAATTGATGTGAAAGAAATCGTTAATGAATAATACGTTAATTCTTAATGAATTTCAGGACTAAGGTACTAGACAAAATTTTGATATACATCTAGAATAAGCTTCATAAAGATTTTGAAAATTACTTAGCTAGATCGAACTTAATTTACTTAATTTTTTACTTAGCCCGCCCACAAAGCGGGCTTTTTGTTGTCAATTTGTCAACGTGTTTTCAAAAACGACTGTTAGATTAGCCTAAATAATAACTAAATACAGAATGACCAAAGCCTTTAGTGAACCTTGAGAGCGTTGTGGTTAGTCCGTAGTTGTCTTAATGCTTTTTCATAACCTCGTGAATCGACTCGCCGGAACTTTCCTACCGGTCAAACTATCACAAATCCAAACGGCTCGTTGGGTTTTGACCGACGATGTTTTATAATCCGATTGATGGTTAACGGAGAGATAAGTGAATGTCTGAATTTGTCGTTTTTTCGGTGGTAGTTCTGCTGTTGATGGGAGCTTACTACTCGATGGTGATTATGCCCAAACAGCGCGAATTCAAGAAGCACAACCAACTGGTACGCACGCTTGGGCCGGGGGACGAGGTGATTACCTTTGGCGGGATTATCGGGATCGTATCCAGCATTGATCCTGACGCGGGAACGGCCTATGTTCAGATCGCGGATAATGTCGAGGTAAAGGTGCTAACCGCCGCCTTGAGCCGTCCCTACCAGCCCGACGATGTAGCGCTTAACGCACAGGTCGGCGTTGATCCTTCCGCCGAGGCACGTATTCGCAGCCGCGTCTAGTTTGATAAAGTCTGTCAGCGGTATGGCAGCCATAAGAAAGTCATACCGCTAAGATGTTGATCGTCATACTTATTCGTCATCACCTTCATATTCTTCATCCATTAGCAAGGTGGGATTCAAGAATATATGCTTGAACAGTGCTATACCACCGATTAGCAGATGGATAAAAATTTGTTGTGCGCGAACCCTCCAAGAGTATGGGATCAGACTGTCCAATTTGATGGTGAGTCGATATCTAGGTAGCGTTATGTTTTCACGCTTCACTTCAAATAACTCAGGCGACTTTAGCTTATCTGCTATAAGTTGCAAATCCTGTCTTATGGCAGGTGTAATAAATCTCTCAATGACAATGTATTCGTCCAGCCTTAGTATATAAGCACTAAATAATAAAGTACCTAAGATAGTTATCCAAGCACCCACGTAGACTTGTAAAGGTCTATATGAAAATGTTACTCGCGTAGCGGGTGTATTAGCGGCTTTATCGGGCAAAACCACGCCAAGCCGACCACCCACTGATTCAAGTTGGGCAGGGTGATCATTGACTGTGACAATCCATCCGGGATAGTCAATCTCAAGGACGACGAACACACTATTCGGTGGATAGTCGTTCAGAGTTGCATCAATGGTTTCGATGTGATGGTTATAACTTTCTACGGGGGTAATATCTTGAGTCCCTAATTTATTTTTATGGGACTTCAATGTATCAAGTGTTACTGTAAACGCATAAGGTGGGTTATTTGGGTTTTGGTATGCCACAGGTTGTCCATCCACAATAGGCGAACCTTCCATCGGCTTGAAGCCCATGTTGTGCTGAAGCCATGTATGGAAATCATTATTACCACCTGCCGCGAACTCGGAATAAAAAGATAACTGCTCTACTGTACCCAAAGTGGGTTTTACACCATCTGTCCGGATATCATAAGTACCAAGTGCAGCCCGTATCAATACAGGAAAGTATCCTATACGAAAAGATAGACCTTGTGATTGGACTGGTAAAAACTTGGTCGGATACCTTTCACGTAAAAAAGACAAGCCGATGCTTTCTTGTCGCGAGTCCTCAATTGAGTCAACGTGTGCAGTGCGTTTCCAATTATTTTCTACGTCTACTATAGAAAGGTAAGCCCCAATGGTTATAGCGAATAATATGCCTAGTGCTATTGCACCAACTACGCCTTGCTCTACACGAGGAATGTGGCTATCAGCCAGCCTCTTAAATAGGAGTTGGGTGCGTTGAAGTAAAAACCCACATATTCGATTAAACCATACAGCAAGAATAATTATGATCCAAGGGCTAGCGACTGCCATAATCCGACCAATTTGTCGAAACTGTTGCATAAAAGTAAATGTCTCGAAGATCCATCGGCTGGCTGGTAAATTTCCTTGTGAGATGTAGGTGAAAATAAAAATAATGATTGCCCCCGGAATGAGGACCCGCCATTCATTGCCCATGCGGTTTCCGAAAATAGCCACACGTAGGACAAGAATTGAAATAGCTAATAACGGAGCCACTACATAATGATGAGATTCCCATACAAAAGGCCAAATACTATTAGGAGAATCTCTGGGAATAAAATAATTCATGAACAGGTCAAGAAAAGGATGCCCCCTCTGAGGGATTTCTATTGGGTGCGTCACCAAGTAACTATTTATCTGAGGTAACATACGGACAGCGCTCAAAAGAAGCGTAAATAACACAGCCCATATCAAGCGGTAAAGTCTATTTCGATGGAAGATAAATATTTTTTGCTTAGAATCCCAACTAATGACTCCGAAGGCTACCACAACAGCGGACATAATTATGATATGAAAGACGTACCAAAAAACTCCTGCAAACAATATCATCGTAGCCGAAACTGCCACTATACCTACGGGCCAACGCCACTTTGTATAGAGCGTGCCATAAAGGCCAGCCAGCAACCATGGAATATAGGCCTGGATACAGGCCAGTTGAAAAAAACCCGATTCCATCTGGGCCGACATACTTCCGCTTCCTAATAAGAGTAGCGCTAACAACAACCGTCCGGGGGTTCGGAGACCGAGTATGCGTGCAAGTGCCCAACCGCCATACCCCATCAATCCCACATGAATAATGAGCGCCAGCTTTGTTCCCTGAATATAACCAAAGAGCAAGAGGGGAGTCATCATCAACGGGTTAAGTACGTAGGAAAAAGGAGATTCGAGCATAGGCTCACCATTGCCATTAAACGGATTCCACAATGGGATTTTGCCAGTGAGTTGAAATACTGTGGCAGCATACCCGCCGGGATGTGCAAAACTGGCAAACTCTGCACCGGAGAGCTTCATATCCTGTGACCAGTTTTGTAAATGGGCTGTAGCTGACAATACAAAAATAAAGATGATTACCCATTCGCTTAATAGTAGGGGTAATGTAATCGGGGGTAGAATTCGCACTGTTGGTTTCATAGGCTACCAATTCCTGATCATTAAGTGACATGAGATAGCTTATTTTAGGCAAATTAAAGCAATTAGGGAAATTCGCACGCCTATACACTTTTAGTAGAACGAAACGGTAGTTGACTAGGATCACACAACGATAAGTCATCTTCCGCAACCCTTGTCCCGTAGGCGGAAGCCTTGCAAAACAATTCGTATGTCAGATGTTATATTTATACGCTAAACTCGCTACGAACCAGTTCTAGCTTGCCAATAATCCCAGATAGTTCGCTGATTAATGCGGCGGCGTGGTGTACCTCATCCACTTCCATAAAGCTGATTGACTTGCGGAATCCCTCCGGCATAGTGGCGATCTCTTGGCGGATCTGCTCAATTTCGTCGGAGGTGGCAACTACAATCAAGCGCTGAACGGTGGGATTGTTTTGGGCACGTTGCAGATTCACGATCAGCGAGTCTATTGAGCCGCGCCGCTGCACTTCAAACACGTAGGTCACGACACCGAGATTGGCGATTCGCGCCTGCCAGATAGCATCGACTCGTGACCCTTTGGCGACCATCTTTTCTTTTTCAGCCTGAAAGCCAAGCCACTGCCCGATATTGACCAACGCTTCGATGGCTTCATCGTGATCGAAGTCTGGTGGAACCTCTGGAACAGTGATCCGGGTTGCTGCTGTCGGCGTAGCGCTCTCTTTGCCTGTTTCCTGCACCGCAAAGAGGAAGTAGGCCGTGTCGAGAAAGTCCAGCCCATCGATGCCCTGTTGGGCAAGTTCTTCACGGATCGCGGCAAAGATCTTGTTGAGTGCCTCGTATTCAGGCCCAGCAATCCGCGATTTGCGGGCGATCTGAATTCCGAGAATCTCTAACGCTTGCCGCACGACATCGTTCCATAGGCTGCACCCTTCGGGATGGACAAAGGCCATAATCTCTGTGATGGATGCTGCGCCTAGTCCTCGGATTGTTTTGCGGAATGTATCATATCGCGCTGCGACGCTGCCTTTACCCCACAGCAACCGTCGCAACTGATCGACCAACATGGGCAGGCCGTTATCATAAATCAACTTATCGACCAGATAGCGCTTGTCGCCCCAGATCCGGCTAGCCCACAGCGAGCTAATCACCTGCCCGAATTCAAGTTCGGACATCTGACTCAAGCCTTCTGGTGAAAGCAGATCGGCAAACAACTGTACTCGTGCCTGCCGTTCGAGTATATTCGCATCCACTTCGGTATCGTCAAGATAGCGTCGGAATGCAGGCACAAAGCGAGCTATCTGGTCTTTCTGTTCCGTTGTCAGATCCATAGAAGGATGTTTCAACCTATCAACTCTTGTGAGTATGCTTGCGAAGCCCTTAGCTAACGACTTTCAGCCAACCGCCGTCAACAAAATAAGTAGACCCGACACTGTAACTGGCTTTCGGGGAACAGATAAATACAAAGAAATTGGCAATTTCTTCGGGAGTGGCAAAGCGACCAATCGGCGCATTATCTTTGGCGATCTTGTCGAGGTAGGCTTCCCACGTCGTGTCAGTTCCAGCAGTTAACAATTTTGCGGTCTTCTGCCAATCGGGAGTCAGCACAAGGCCGGGATTGATGGCATTCACCCGGATATTGTAGGGAATCAACTCGTTCGCCAGACATTTCGAGAACATGACCAATGCGGCTTTGCTGACATTATAGATCGGTTCGTAGCCCAACGGTTGGCTGGCACAGATTGAAGCATTATTGATAATCACGCCACCGCCCCGGTTACGCATGGAGACGGCAAGGCTACGCGACAGCCTGACCGCTGCCATCAGGTGAAGATCCATATAATATTGCCATTTATCGTCAGTGGCCTCTAAAATAGTTTCGTCACTGCCTGTGCCAGCGTTGTTAATAAGAATATCTGCGCCACCAAATACTTTTTCAACTTCTGCCACAAAATGACTGATGTCCTCAGTCTTGCTCATATCGGCTTTGACCCCGATAGCCTTTACGCCGTACTGCTGTTGAATGGCATTGGCTTTTTCGACCACGCGGGCTTCATCTCTGGCGCACAGAGCTAGTTGTACTCCCTCTTGTGCGAGTCCCTCCGCGATTGCTAACCCAATGCCAACACTGCCGCCCGTGATCACAGCTACTTTATCTCTTAGTCCTAAATCCACTAGGTTTGCTCCTCGTTATAAAAAACGAACAAAATCAACTTTAGATCGGGTTGCTACGTAATACATTATGCAGACAATTGATAACGTTCAAAAGGTTGAAGGTCATCGATTGTACAATTTTACCCATCTTTTAGAATCAGTTTATCTTTTCGTCCAAAACGAAACATGAAAAGGGTGTTATGGTTAACTTGTCTGATCTTGCCGGGATTGATCTTGCTTGGGCTGAGGATGGAACATTAGCCTTAGGCGATGATTTGCTGGTAGACGAAACGCGACCCCGTGAACGGGGTAGGCTACGGCCTGTAGCGCTCGATCCGGATTCATGCGAACCTGCCAAGCAGATCCAATTCTGGATGTACAATGGAGTCAGACGCAGAAAGGATCACGCACTGCTTGCCAACACGGGATTACGTTATGAACTGACGTTAATGTATCCGCATTCGTTGGGACACGAACGTGCCAAAACAATTGGGCATCTCCACAACACACCCACTAACAGCCATTTGAACTACACCGAAATTTGTGAAGTGTTGTATGGAACCGCTTATTTCCTATTCCAGACGCTCAATGTGGCGACCCGTTCGGCTCCGTTTGTCGCGATGGTAGAAGCCCATCCCGGCGACAAGGTTGTCATCCCGCCGAATATGTACCATGTTGCTATCAATGCAGGAGATGAGCCTCTGCTGTTTTCCGATATTGTTCCATTGGCAGTGCAGGGGATTTATGAACCACTGGCGCAAATGCACGGTGCAGCCTATCTCAGCACAGTCGATCAAGGCTGGATTAAGAATCCCACCTATTCATCGGTAGCTGACCTGCAACGCTGGTCGCCTGAGCCATTCCCTGATCTAGGGTTAACGACGGATCGTTCGCTGTATCAGACGTTTGTCGAGACTGCCGAAGCGACCCGCTGGATGTTAGCGCCCAGCCAGTTTAGTACCACTTTCCCGAAAATCTGGACTGCTATTGCCGCCGCGCTAGCAATATGATTTTCTAAATTCCGATTTTCAGTCAGAGGCTGTATAATTTTTGACATTGTGTTGCACGGCAAAAGCTGCTGCTTCGGCACGATTGGCAAGATTCAGCTTACTCAAGACGTTGCTCACATAGTTACGCACTGTACCTTCGCCCAGAAATAGTTTCCCAGCAATCTCACGGTTGGTTAACCCTTCGGAGATCAAGGCTAGCACTCGTAATTCCTGTGTGGACAGGTCGGCAAAAATAGTGGCATCCTTCGCTTTTTCCATTTGACTAACCTCCCTAAAAACAGCCTGTGTCATTGCTGGGTCAAGTGCTGACTCGCCACGCGCTACCGCCTTGATAGCGCTTACAAGATCATCGCTGCCAATGCGTTTCAATACATAACCCGCTGCTCCGGCACGGATCGCTGCAAATAACAGATCGTCCTCGGCAAAAGAGGTAAGCATCACGACCCGTGTATCCGGGATTTGTTGGGAGATCAGCCGACAGGCTTCCACGCCCGACATTCCCGGCATACGGATGTCCATGACAACGACATCAGGGCGATGAAGTACTGCCTGTTCGACCGCTTCCTCACCTGTAGAGGCTTCGCCGACAACTTGCAAATCGGCGTGTTGATGTAACAGCGATTTAATTCCCATACGCACGACTTCATGATCATCAGCGACAACAATGCGAATTGACTTCACGGGATTCCTCTACTTAATATTTCTTGGCGAACCAAGTTACATTGGGTACTGTAGTGCTTGCTCTATAGACGATAATATTACAATACACACATTTAGCCCATTTGAAAATGACGAAAGCCATTAGTTTCTTATGACAAACATCTCCTCTGCCTCTGACCGATCCGAGGCCAAACTGAGTGCGCTAAGTGAGGCGTTAGGAGCGTTAACCGCCGAACTTAGCCTTGACCGAGTGCTGCTGCGTCTTGCCGAAATTACTGCACACCTCGTGAACGCCCGCTATGCAGCCCTCGGTATCCCCGATGACAAAGGAGGCATGGCGCAATTCTTTACATATGGCATGACTGACGAACATATTGCCCAGATGGATCACTATCCGCGCGGCTTGGGACTGCTCGGTCTGCTGATTATGCGCCCGGAACCGATTCGGCTTGCACGAATGCAAGATGACGAACGTTCTGTAGGATTCCCGGAAAGCCATCCCCCGATGACTAGTTTTCTGGGCGTACCGATTATATCGAAGGGTAAACATCTGGGTAGTCTGTATCTGTGTGACCGACTCGATGGTAAACCCTTTAGCAAAGATGATGAACATGTCGTGGTGATGTTGGCGAGTCACGCTGCCATTGCTATCGAAAAGGCTGACCTTGCCGACCAACTGCAAAAGCTTGCCGTGATCGAAGAGCGTGACCGTATCAGTATGGAACTCCACGATGGCATTATCCAGTCGATCTATGCTATTGGCATTAAACTGGATTTAACACGCTTGACCCTGAAAGATAAGCCCGAAGCGCAGGAACAGATCGCCAGTGCAAACCAAGATCTGAACCGTGTGATCGAAGACTTACGCAAGTATATTCAAGACTTACGAGTCGGAGTCAACTTGAGCGTGGCGCTGCATGAGCACTTGGACGAGATCAGCAAAGGTTTCCGGCAGGTCTCTAGCGCTCGTCTGGTCATCGAAGTGGCGCGGGGTTTTCTTCACCTGACCGATGAACGACTCCACGCCTTGGTACAGATCATCCGCGAGACACTCTCGAATATCGTCCGCCACGCGAACGCTACCGAGGTGTACTTAGATCTCAACGAAACCGGAAGGCAGCTGACCCTTGTCATCTCCGACAACGGTCAGGGCTTCGAGCCAGAAAGTGTCTCGCGGGGCAGCGGTTTGCAGAATATGCGCCGCCGAGTGCAGCAGCTTGGCGGCTCTGTCGAGATTATCAGCCAGCCCGCGCGCGGCACAACGCTCACTGTTACGCTCCCCTACTAAGGCTGCTACGGCAAATGTCATCTGAATTGTCATTTCTCTGATGACATTTGACCCTTGCTTAGGTGATCAACTTCACTCGACCCTCACCTCAACTTGAGCGATGATAAGCCTATAGTGAAATTCAAGTTGACGCAGTGAGGGTTTAAAAATGAACATTCGCCCCGTAACGACACAACAAGGTAATGAAATCACCGATCCACCGCTGGCTCGCTTCCTGTTCAGCGACAAACGCTTTGCCGCCGTGTGGGCCGTCGTCCGCGTTTTACTGGGTATTGCTTGGGTTCAGGCATCGCTGCACAAACTGAGCAGCCCCGACTGGATGGAAACAGGGGTAGCACTTAAGGGCTTTTGGACCGCCGCCGTAACAATCCCTGCCGGCAAGACAGCCGGCCCAATCGCGTTTAATTGGTATCAATCATTTATTCAGGGATTGCTCGATGCCCAAGCTTACACTTGGTTTGCCAAGGTCATCGCAATTAGCGAATTTGCATTTGGTGTATTGCTGATTGTCGGTGCGTTCGTCGGTATCGCGGCCTTCGCCGCCGGGTTTATGAATTGGAACTTCCTCATGGCAGGGTCCGCCAGTACCAACCCACTGTTGTTCGTCGCCGCAATATTCCTTGTACTAGCGTGGAAGACCGCGGGTTACTACGGACTGGATCGCTACTTGCTCCCACGCTTGGGCACTCCTTGGAAAACCAAGCCAAAGGATACCACTGCTTACCCAACGGGCAATCCTGCGCCCAAAGGTGTCTAAATAGATTTTGTAGATGGGCTGTCGGTTATTTCACGACAGCCCGAATTATATAAAGTCCAGAAAATTTTTTGTATCGGAGGGAACTACCATGACTGAGAATTGTGTAACAATTTACCAGAGTGGGCAGCGGGTTCCAGTCAGCGGTTGGTACGAAGCAGTGGGAGTAAACACCCTTGCTATGTCAGGCAGCCCCCACCATCTCATTCGCACTTTGCGGGCAGGTGAACTGTTTCCAGACTACGAGGGTAGGGCAATCTGTTGGTGTTTGCTCAATAAGGATCTATACATAACACAAGCGCAAACTGTACTGAAAAAATAGCAAATGTGTTTGAAAAATATTATTGTAAAGCGATGTGATAGCAGTTAGCGACAAGGAAACATGTAATGGCTTATCAGAAAATTCTCGTAACACTAGACGGTTCCAAATTGGCTGAACAAGCGCTCCAACATGCAGTACACATTGCTGCGCCGGGAGCCTATATCCACATCTTATCCGTCGTGGCTCCCGGTTCTACCAGTGAAATGGCGGCATTTGCCAGTGCGGTATCTCAGAGTCCAACGGGGACAAATCAATGGCCCCAAATTGAAGGAACTCAAGATCCACGAGAAGCCGATGCACGGCAGAGCTATCTCGAAAAGACACGCGAATGGTTAGAACCCGCAGGCTATAGTGTGACTACGGAAACGTTGACCGGCAGCGTCATCGACAGCATTCTTGACGTTGCTGATCGCGGTTTCGATGTCATTGTCATGGCGACTCACGGACGAACCGGGATAAGCAAGGTCGTGTTGGGCAGTGTTGTCGAAGCAGTGCTTCAGGCTGCGCCCTGCCCCGTCTTAGTTGTCTCGGCTCACGCCGCACAAGCTGGAAAGGCATAAAGGATAACGCAATGATGGAAATTCAAGGCTCAGTTCACAGCCAGTATGGACTGGAAAATCACGGCATTCGCAACGTCAACTCAATCTATTGGAATCTCTCAACCGCACCGCTCTATGAAGAATCTATTCGGCGGCGTGAGGGACGTGTTGCCCATCGTGGCGCACTGGTTGTCCGTACTGGACAGCAGACAGGCCGTTCACCCAACGATAAATTTATCGTCAACGAACCGTCCAGTGCCGATAAAATCTGGTGGGGCAAAGTCAACCGCCCAATGTCGCCGGAAAACTTCGACAATTTGCATCATCGGATGCTGGCTTACTTGCAAGGCAAAGACCTATTCGTGCAGGATTGCTTCGCGGGCGCAGACCCAACCTATCGGCTGCCTATCCGTATCATCACCGAGTATGCGTGGCACAGCCTCTTTGCCCGTAATATGTTTATTCTGGCGAATGAAGCGGAACTCGCTACTCATCAACCAGAATTCACTGTGATCGATGTGCCCAACTTCCATGCCGTGCCAGAAATGGATGGCACCCGCAGCGAATTATTTATCGTGATCAACTTTGCCAAGCGCCTGGTGCTGATCGGTGGTACGCAGTATGCAGGCGAAATCAAGAAATCTATCTTTACCGTGCTAAACTACCTGCTGCCACAACAGCGCGTCATGTCGATGCACTGCTCCGCCAATATCGGTCCCAAGGGTGATACCGCGATTTTCTTTGGGCTATCGGGAACGGGCAAGACAACCCTTTCCGCTGATCCTACCCGCACCTTAATTGGTGACGACGAACACGGTTGGAGTGATCGAGGCGTGTTCAACTTTGAAGGTGGTTGCTATGCCAAAGTGATCAAGCTCTCGCGTGAAGCCGAACCAGAGATTTATGAGACAACGCGCCGCTTCGGGACTATCCTTGAAAACGTGGCGTTTGACAGCGCTACCGGACGGTTGGATCTGAACGATGAAAGCCTGACCGAAAACACCCGCGCCGCTTATCCTATTGACTACATCCCGAACGCCGCCTCGGACGGCCTCGGTGGACATCCTCAGAATATTATCATGCTCACCGCCGACGCTTTTGGCGTGCTGCCGCCAATCGCCCGCTTGACCCCTGAACAGGCCATGTATCACTTCCTGTCGGGTTATACTGCCAAAGTTGCCGGAACAGAACGCGGTGTCACTGAACCACAGGCAACCTTTAGCACCTGCTTTGGCGCACCATTCATGGTGCTGCCGCCAACCGTCTACGCCAACCTGCTTGGCGAAAAGATTGCCACGCATGGCGCAAACGTTTGGTTGGTCAATACGGGATGGAGTGGCGGCCCTTATGGCGTAGGCCAACGCATGAAGATTAGCTATACACGAGCGATGATCCATGCGGCACTTAATGGCGAGTTGGCGCAAGTTGAGACTCGTCAAGATCCTATCTTCGGGCTAGCAGTGCCAGTCTCTTGCCCCGGCGTGCCTAGCGAGGTATTAGACCCACGCAGCACATGGACTGATCATGCGGCCTATGATGCACAGGCTCACAAGCTCGCGTCGATGTTCACTGAGAACTTCAAGAACTTCGCGGAGCAGGTGCCGGAACCAGTCAAAGCCGCTGGCCCGCAAGTTCCTGCCCACGTATAACGAAATGATAGACTACACCGTGCTAACGGTGTAGTCTGACTGGAGATTATCATGCAATCGGCACATATGAATCGTCTATTGCAGGCACGGGTTGAAGATGTGCTGGAACGCTATATCCAGCCACGATTCACCTCGCCGCAAGAGGAAATCCTTGCCAGCGCCACCTACGATGGGGAAGTCGAACTCGGGGGACTGGTGAACGATGAACGGTTGGTCGATGAAGCGATCCGCAGAATTATGGGCTTACACGGTGTCGCCCGTGTCAAGGACAACATTATCGTGGCGCTTACCGGAACCGCAGTAGAACTCTAGCCATTTACCACAATCTCCCCTTCTCAGCAAAAGAGAAGGGGATGAATAACCCAAAACACGTTATACTGAATTTTGCCCTTCTGTCATCTCAACCCATTGACCTGTGAGCGATGATCAAAGAATATTCACCCTCAGAACTGATCGAAGCCCTGAACGTTGTCGCTCGTGTTGGCATTCTGATGCTGCAAAGTGGCGCATCCAGCTTTCGCGCCAAAGACATCATGGATCGGATTGCCGCTAAACTAGCTATTGAGCAGCTTGATACTTTTGTCACCCCCACTAAAATGATCGTCATTGTAAATAATGGGCAAGCCAACTACACACGAGCCTTCAAGGTTCCCAGCCTCGGAGTCAATATGGCCCGTGTTAGCGCTCTTGAAGTGCTGTCACGCGCAATGGCGGATAGCACTTCGCCTGCCGAACTTACAAAACTAGTCGATGAAATTGAGCAGCGTGCGCCAGAATATCCGCGTTTTGTTGTGATCGGAGCAGTGGCAATAGCCTGTGGTGCTTTTGCCGTGATTCTGGGCGGAGGGTTGCCCGAATTTGCAACGGCGACTTGTGCTGCGGCAGTGGCGCAGTGGCTTCGCTTCCGCATGATTGCGCTGCGGCTAAGCCCCTATCTCATTGCAGCCACCTGTTCCGCTATCGCTGCTACAATCAGCTTCGGCTTGGTGCATCTGCTCAATGCACCACTGCCACATCTGGGCCTGATTGCTTCGGTGCTGCTGCTAGTACCGGGGGTGCCACTCGTCACAGCCATCTTGGATTTTATGCACTTCGATTTTATCTCTGGGATGGCTCGTAGTATTTTCGCCGCCCTGATCTTAGTCAACATCGGAATCGGGATGCTGGTCGTGTTAGTCCTGACAGGCTTCTCTATCCTGTAACGCACTTTAGCGAGACAAAAGTTATGCTCACACTTTCGGATCTTCTATTGCAAGGGTTGCTTGGGCTGTGCGTTACAATAGGCTTTGGCATATTGTTCAACGTCCCACGCGATTCACTGGCCTACGGCGGTGTGATCGGTGCAGTGGGGCATGTGCTGCGTTTTGCTCTGCGTAAAGCAGGCCTTTCCAATGAGGTCGCCACATTCTTTGGCGCATTGGCAGTGGGACTGCTCGGCTATTGGGTATCCCACCGATTGCAGAGTAAGCCTCGTATGATCTTCACTGTAACTGGAATTATCTCGATGGTACCGGGTATCCCAGCCTACGAGATGATCATCTACTTTAGCCATAGTGACACGCTCAACGGCATCCAAAGTGCCGTGCGTGCCGTCCTCGCTACTGGCGCGATTGCGGCAGGACTCAGCACGGCGCGCCTGCTTACAGAGTTTGAGCATAGGGAATAGGCAAGCTAGCCTCTTAACAATGACCCTGCACCGTCGATCCAAATCTCGGTGCCAGTGATATGGTCAGACTCATCAGAGGCCAAGAAAAGCACGAGGTTCGCGACCTGTTCGCTGCGTCCCGGTATGCCATCCGTTAGCGGAATATCGCCTTCTGGGTATTCGGCTGGTTCACGCGCCTTATCCAGAGTCGGGCTTTTCTGAGTGTTTTGGTCAATATTCGTTTCGATAGCACCGGGACAAATGACATTGACCCGGATTCGGTGTTTGGCGAGTTCCAGCGCCAGCATTTTGGTCATGGCAACCTGACCGGCTTTGGAGCATGAATAAGCAGTTGCACCTGTGTTGCTAAAGATCCGTGTTCCGTTGACCGAGGCAGTAACAATGACCGAGCCGCCATTGACTTTAAGATACGGCACTGCATATTTGATCGTCAGGAAGGTTCCCTTGAGATTGGTATCCAGCGTCTTATCCCAGTCTTCGGGTTCAAGCTCCTCGATAGGTGCCCATTTACCGTTGATCCCGGCATTAGCGAACACAACATCAATCCGCCCCCAGCGGTCTACTGTCTGTTTAGTAGCACGCTGCACTTGATCTGCATCCGAAATATCGGCAACTAGTGGGAATGCAGAACCGCCGTTGCGTTCGATCTCCTGTGAAGTCTGCACGATTTCCGCTTCGTTATGACCAAGTGCCGCAATCTTCGCCCCTTCGTTGGCAAGCCGTTGAGCAGTGGCCTTGCCGATACCAGAACCAGCACCCGTAATGAAGGCGACTTTATCTTGTAGTTTCAAGTTTATCCTCCCAGCATAAAATCACTTTGTTTTGGGGCTATCAACAATCGCAGCAAAAAATATAATCGAAATTTGATGCGAAATTTGATGGGGTTTACATGTCACCTATAAGGCAAGCATACCTTTTTGGGGCTAAAAAAATCCCCAAGAATTTCTCAACAAAGGCTCAATCAACGGTCATTCAGCTTAATCCAAGAATATACAAGTGGAGAATCGCGCTAAAATAGTTCCATTCGGTGGTTTACCCTTATTCAAGGGATAAGCATAAAGTAGAGATACCATGTTATCTGACCTGCTGGCGATTGATATTGGCAATACGAATATTCATTTGGGGTTATGGCAGGATGGCACATGGCGGCTCAATTGGCGGATGCGTACCGTTCCCGACAAAATGCCCGACGAGTACGCCGCTTTACTGCGAAATTTTTTGCGTAACAGTGATCTGGATTGGCACGCGATCCATGCTGTCGCCATTGCCAGTGTGGTTCCGTCTTTAACTGCGGCTTTCACGGAACTGACTCAGCGCTACATTGATGTCGAACCACTGGTCATCTCGTCGCGAACCCGGATGGACATTCGCGTCGAGGTCGATCAGCCGGAGCAAGTTGGCGCAGATCGCATCGTGAACGCAGCGGCAGTTCACGCACTGTATAGCGGCCCCGCCATCGTCATCGACTTTGGCACGGCGACGACCTTCGACGTAATCTCACGGGACGGGAACTATATTGGTGGCAGTATTGCACCGGGCATTGGCATCGCGATGGATGCGTTGGTCGGCAAAACTGCCCAGCTTTACAAAGTCATCTTGGAGCCGCCACCGTGTCCAGTCGGACGTAACACGACTCATGCTATTCAGAGTGGGTTGTTCTGGGGTTATGTCGGTCTAATCGAAGGGCTAGTTGCGCGTATCAAAGCTGCTGAACCCGACATGCTGAATGCAAAAGTAATCGCGACAGGTGGCCTTGCCCCACTGTTCCGTGACCATACCCCGGTTATCGAGGACATCGCGCCGTTTTTGACGCTGGATGGAATTCGGCTGATTTACGAATACAATCAATAGAAAGTAATCTCACCCTGCCCCTCGCCATATTCGGAGAAGGGGCGTTAAGCAACACTTCGGTTATTTGAGCGCGTCTTGCAGCGTCTTGAGATTGGCGTACATCATGTCGATGTACGTTGCGCCGGAAGATTTGTCATCACCGAGTGCGTCCGTGTAGAGTGCTTGCACCACCTTGACTCCGGCTTCATCCGCGATTTGTTGGGCGAGTTTGTCACTGGATATATTCTCCAGAAAGATCGCTTTGATCTTGGCATTCTTGATCCTCGTTGATAGTGCTGCAACCTGCTTGGGATCAGGCTCTTGGCCTGTCGTGCCACCGGGCATCACTACACCGGAGATCATGAAGCCGTAGCGAGTGGCATAGTAGCCGAGCGCGTCATGGTTGGTCACGAGTACCCGATTCTCCGGCGGAATACTGGCAAGCCCCGTGAAGATGTCAGCGTCCAATTTTTGTAGCCGAGTGATATACAGTCCGGCATTGGTGTTATAAGTGTCGGCATTGGTTGGGTCGGCAGCGCTTAATGCGTCACGAATATTTAGGGTATAGCCGATTATATTGGTGACGTTCTGCCACAGGTGCGGATCGCAGTTGCCGACCTCTTGGCTTTCTTGAGGCACGCCGCATTGATAGTTGCCCGAAATGCCCAGAATACTGCCCGCGTCTTTAGGTGCAGAACCATCTGCGCTAGCCTCGATAGACAGGAACTTCTGAATGCCCAAGCCCCGGCTCACTGTGATCACTTTGCCTTTTGTCCCTGAGTCCGCGATCAGCTTGTCGATGAACTGCTCTAAGCCTGCGCCATTGACCAGAGTCAGATCGGCATCCGCGATCTTCTTCACGTCTTCGGGTTTGGGTTCAAACTCGTGAACATCACCGTTGGTCGGAACCAGAAAATCGACGTTAGCTTTGTCGCCTGCCACATTTTTGGCTATGTCCTCAATAATGGTGATGGTCGCGACAACGTTGAGTTTTTTGGCCTGCGCTTGGGTTAATCCCGGCGCAGCCAAAATGAGGATCGCGGACAGGACGGCGACCTGTAAAATACGAATGGATTTCATTAGGTCTACTCTAACCACTGGGTTAATGCTCATGAGAAATCACCACTTCATCCGCCAATTTTGTACGGGCGACTGCTGCCCACACAATTCCGCGACTCGGTGAAAACAGATAGGCCAGAAAAAACAACGCGGTCATGGTCAGCACAATCGCTGCACTGGGCGCGAGGCTGTAATGCCATGCCCAAAAGATCCCGAACACGCCTGCAAAACACGAAAGCGCCGCGCTCAGGAACATCATGACATGCAGCCGCCGCACCAATAGAAAGGCCGTTGCGGCTGGCGTGACCATCATCGCCGCGATCAGGATAATCCCAACGGCTTGAATCGCGATCACAGCAGTCATCGCCAACATAAGTAGCAGCAAATAGCGAAACGCCTCAATCGGATATTGCAGACTCGCGCCCAATACCGGGTCAAACGAGACGATCAGCAGTTCTTTATAAAAAGCCCGTACCAGCAGCAGAATTGCTAATCCTACGATGGCAATGAAGGCCAGATCTTGTCCATTGATTGCTAGGATATTGCCGACCAGCAGCGCTTCAAGATCGACGGCAGTCGCTTTGTGCAGCGACAGGATCGCCAGTCCAAGCGCCAACGCTCCAGTAAATACAATCCCAATCGCTGTATCTTCGCGGAGTTTGCCGCCGCGAGTAAAAAAGCCGATGACTACCGCTGTGATCCCCGCCGCGATCATTGCTCCAAGCAGCAGCGGCCCATGAATGCCCCCGGTGAGATAGGCGACGGCGACACCCGGCAAAATAGCGTGACCCAGTGCGTCAGTTAGGAAGGCCATCCCCCGCACTACAACATACGCACCGACGACTCCGCTAACAATACCCAGCAGAATCATTGCCAGAAAAGCCCGCTGCATAAACGCATAACTCAGCGGCTCACAGATTAGATTTTGCAGCGTTGGACTGCTACATAATTGTTCGATCATCAGCAGTGTTGATCCGTAAACATGACGACCTGCTCTCCATCCTGCCAGATGGCAAGCTGCCCACCAAAGGCTTGTGCCAGAATCTCTGGCTTGAAGACCTGCTGCGGTGTGCCATAAGCGATCAGATGTTGGTTGAGGATAAACAGTTCGTCGAAGTGGCTAGCGGCGAGGTTCAGATCGTGGGTCGCCAACAAAACGGTCACGCCATCGCCACGCAGTTGGTCAAGAATATCAAAAAGCGTGTGTTGTGCCATCGCGTCTACGCCGCTAAACGGCTCATCCAGCAGTAGGATAGTCGCGCCCTGTGCCAACGCCCGCGCAATGAACACCCGCCGCTTTTGTCCGCCGGAAAGTTCACCGATCTGGCGTTTGGCGTAGTCTGCCATGCCGACTCGTCCCAGCGCTTGTTGAGCGATCTCGCGGTGAAGTTTGCCGGGTAAACGCAGCCAACCGACTTGCCGCGACAACCCCATAATCACCACATCGATCACGGCAACCGGGAAATTCCAATCGACATCCTCAAACTGCGGTACGTAGGCGGCCTGCTGGCGCGATTGGCGATCCGTGCTCCCGTTGATACAGACCTGTCCACCCATCGGCGTTAGCAGTCCAACAATTGCCCGAAACAGGGTCGATTTGCCCGCGCCGTTTGGCCCGATCAGGCCAACCCGTTTACCGGCGGTGATACTTACGCTAACATCCTCTATCGCTCGACGCTGACCGTAACCTGCACTCAGGTGGGTAATCTCTAAAGCAGGAATGGCTTGATTTTTATTGTCGTTAGGCTGTGGATCATCGACTTTAGCCGCGATCAATTCTGGACTCGTAAACGCCATACTATTTATGCCTTTCTGATACTTCGTATCAACTATAGCATGACTGTTAGGCTTGTCAAGAACCGATTACAATATCAAGCTGGAAAAAACTCATATAAAGAACCATTGATGAAAGCACTGATTATTGTCAATCCTCACGCGCACAGTGGAGAGATTAATCGCCAAACCCAGCGTGAGCAGATTACGCAACGTCTACAAACGCTGGCACACGTTAGCAGTGTCGAGTGGGTCGAGACTCAGCATTCCCATCACGGCACACGGTTGGCGCAAGAAGCGACCCAGAACGGCTATCGGTACATTCTGGCGGCAGGCGGCGACGGCACCATTAGCGAAGTGTTGAACGGTGTGATGAGTGTCAACATGGAAACGTCGGCACGTCCAATCTTTGGGGTGCTGCCGTGGGGAACGCTCAATGATTTTCATACGGCACTCAAGACTGCTGAGTCAGCGCATGGCACAGCGACCCCTGACCAGATTACTCAACCATTGGATATAGGGCGCGTGGTGATTCGCAAGAAGGGCGATTCTGCCACTGTGGAACGGTTCGCTTGCCTGAGCATAAGCATTGGACTGTCCAGTTGGGCTAACCAGCACTATATGGAAGCGAGTCGACGGTTCGGGCGGCGCTTGGCGCATATCCCCGGCGCGTTGAATGCGATCCGAACTTATCGACCATCACCGGGAGTCACCGTGACGCTGGACAATCAACCGCCCGAATTTAAGCAAATGCTGTCCATCGCGATCAATAACTGCGCCAGCGTTGGCGGCGGGGTACAGTTAACGCCAGATGCGAAAGTGGATGATGGGCAGTTTGATCTGTGCATCATCGCGCCTGTCCCGCTATGGCGAGTCGCGCTATTGCTGATGATGGCACGCCTCGGCGTAGTTTACCATGACAGCGCGGTGCAATTAGGCCGTGCTCATGACATCGTTATTACTTCCACGCGATCTTTTTCTATCCATATCGACGGCGAATCCGTGCCAAAAGTGAAATCTAAGACCAAGCAGGTGAGCATTCACGTAATGCCCGCTGAACTTCAGGTTATCGCGCCATCGGTGCTAGGCTTCTGAAAGACCAGTAAATAGTATTGCTGTGCCACAGGCTTTGCTTTAGAGTCTGAGCAGAATATTCACACAGGGGGATACGGCGTGGCAACGAGCGATATTGAAACTACTGAGTCTAATAACGATACTGGACGGATCGAAGCGTTTAGCGATGGCGTATTTTCGATTGCTGTTACCCTGCTCGTGCTGGATATTAAAGTGCCGCATTCCAGTGAGCTTCCCGATGGGGTGAGTCTGTTCACCGCATTGCTCCAGCAGTGGCCTGTATATGTGGCCTACGTCGGCAGCTTCGCCACGATCTTGATCATGTGGGCTAACCATCATAACCTATTCAAGCAGATCAAGCGCTCAAATCATGGGCTATTGCTCGTTAATGGCTTTTTATTGTTAGTCGTGACTGTCGTGCCTTTTCCGACCTCACTGCTTGCCGAATATATCCGACACCCTCAAGAAAACGTTGCCATGATGATTTACGCCGGAACCTTTACGTTGATTTCCGTGCTGTTCAATCTGCTATGGTGGTACACCGCCCGCAGTGGGTTGTTGGTCAATGATGGAGATACCGTGCAGGCAAAGGCCATTGAAAGATCCTATCTGCTTGGCCCAGTGGTCTATTTTATTGCCATTATTGTCTCGGCATTCAGCCCTGTACTTGGCTTTGTGATTTGTATCGGCATGGCGATCTTCTATGCGCTACCGAGGGCAACAGGGCAATAGGGCATTTGGCAAGATCAATCGTCTGATTCTGCCACAGGCGCAAGGATCGCTTCAATATCCGCCAGTGACTCGACGCGCACCAGTTGTTGACGCATCTCCGCCGCGCCATGTACGCCCAAATGATATTTTGTGATTTGCCCGCGCAGTTCAAGGATCGCCTGACGTTCGGGTAGGCCAGTCGTTTCGATGGTTAGGCGGGCGTGACGCAGCGCAATCATAGCGCGTTCGCGAGAGGTTGGCGCAGGCAAAACTTCTCCGGTACGCAGTTCATGAGCGATCTGGTGAAACAGCCACGGCCTACCAAGTGCTGCCCGCCCGATCATTACGCCGTCGCAGCCTGTTTCCGCGAACATACGGGCAGCATCAGCCGCATTGTCCACATCACCATTGCCGATGACGGGAATGTTTGTAACTGCCGCTTTGACCTGCCGGATAATGTCCCAATTGGCGGTCCCGGTGAATCCCTGTTCGGCAGTTCGAGCATGAACAGCTATCGCCTGCACACCGACATTTTCGGCGGCGCGGGCAAACTCTACGGCGGTCAGGTGGTCGGCATCCCAGCCGCTGCGAACCTTGACTGTCACCGGAACGGAAACCGCCTTCACCACCGCTTCAACGACGCTGGTTGCGGTACATACATCGCGCAGTAAGGCTGCACCGCCGCCAGTTTTGGCGACCTTGGGTACCCAACAGCCCATGTTAATATCAACCATATCCGCGCCATGATCTACCACAATGCGTGCTGCTTCTGCCATCACTGCCGGATCGCCGCCGTAAAGCTGTACCGCAAACGGATGTTCGGCCTCAGACCAGTCGAACATATTGAACGTTTTCGTACTCTTATAATGGATGGCGGTACTGCTGATCAACTCGGTGCAGACCAGCCCACAGTCACCCATTTCGCGGCACAACACACGAAAAGCATGATTCGTCTGACCCGCCATCGGCGCAAGGGTTAACGAAGTTTCAATAACAATGCCGCCGATCCTGATTGGGGCTAGTGCGAGAGAAGTTTGAGTCAACATGACCAATTGTTTGCCCTATTTACCTTGATAGTTACTGGCGGTAGTGATTGGCTTTGAGGTTCTGCGCCGCCAGTCGAACCGTCTCCTCAATGCGTTTTGCCCGCGTTTCAGGGCGTTTAGCGCTTTCGATCCACCACAGTATATTCTTCTTCGAGGAATTGCTGAACGCCTCGAAGTTTGTTCGCGCTGTGTCATTTTCAGCCAATGCCGTTTCCAAATCGGTGGGCATGGTCAGGTCCTCAATCGCGTCGTAAGTATTCCATGAGCCATTTTGTTTAGCGGCTTCGATCTTTGCAAGGCCAGTGGAGGTCATCAACCCCTGCTCAATGAGTTTTTCGACGCGCTGTTTGTTCAGCTTTGACCACGGACTCTTGGGTTTTCTGGGTGAGAAAAGCTGCATATAGCTTTCGTCGTCTATCGCATTGGTACACTATCGATCCACCCGAAACACAGCGCTTCCTCTACCGCGTCAGCATACTCAACTCGCGGTTTGCCACTTTCCTTTTTGTAGTAGATTAACCAAATACCTGCGGAAGTCGCGTGATTTTTGTCTAGCCATTCGCGCCATTCTGCACGATCTTTGGCATAAAAGGTTTCGGCTTTGCTAGCAGATTTGGTCATAGTAGCATCTTGAAGAAAGCAATTCTAAGCAAGCCGATACATTCAATTGTACAGTTAGTGTGGACTACCGATAAGGGCGAATTTGGAGCTAGCAAAAAATTGTGAGGCGCATACTGGTACTAACCGCTACGATGGTTACCATATTGACATTGATCATATTGACATTCTATCTAATTGTAATGGTAAGCGCTGGCCCATTGGCAGGGTCAACGGTACTGGAAAGTAGTACGTGCCAGTTGCCATGTTGGCACGGGCTTTACCCCGGCAAGACGACGCTCCATGAGGCCGAGGTCAAGATGCGTGCCGATACTACCTTGGCGGATAACGTGATGCTCTTGAATACTTTTAACGATACGCCCAACTCATTCTTTCAGTTGTGCTGGAATTTGAAGGTTTCTCCGCGCTGGCAAGGCTGCGCTGAGCGAGATCGCGATCCCAATGGGCCAATCAACCGAATCTCGATGGTGCCCGACCCTGCGACAAATTATACGTTAGGCGAGGCGCTAGTTTTATTCGGCAAGCCACTCGCCGTAAATCTCTGTTCGCGTTTGGGCTTCCTTTCGGCACGGATGTTTTTTGCCAACGAGGTTGAGATCATGCTGTGGCAACAGCAGCCCGTGCAGCGTCTTGACCCAACCATGCGCCTTTACCTCGTGCGTTATCACTATCCATCTGACGAGCCGCCGTTTCAATTTGACAGTCCAGTTTGGCAGGGTTTCCGGCTGCTCGGTGATCTGCCGATTTGCTGATAGGCCGCTGTGCGTGCTGCCGATTACAGCGCTTTGGGGCTGATAATATACAACGCCGTAGCGGTATTGGTCGCCAACGGAATATTGTGAACGTTGCAGATCCGCAGTAAGCCCTGAATATCGGGGTCGTGCGCCTGCTTCGCCAGTGGATCGACGAAGAAAAAGACTGCTTCGACCTTGCCTTCGGCGCACATCCCGGCGATCTGTGCATCGCCGCCCAGTGGGCCAGACAATACTTTTTGCAGCGTTAGACCACATTTGTCTTCCAGTAAACTTCCTGTTGTCGCGGTAGCCACCAGATCATATTCGATCAATCGTTCGCGGTGCGCTACCGCAAACCTGACCATATCGTCTTTCTTGCCATCATGCGCGATGAGCGCTAGGGTTTTAGCAGGCATCGTCAATCCTCGTTTATCCTTAGTGTAGGTCAGTAATACGGTGATAAGCCGTATAAGTGAGTGCGACCTAACTATAACACGCATACGGCTCATCTTCCGTTAACATACGGCGCTAGATTTTCGTTCAGGGCGTGGTACACTTTCGGGGTTACTGGCATGTCACGGGTTTTATACCCGCACAACATTATTTTGTTTATCTCTGGAGAGGTCAATGACAGAGTCCCCAACTGAATCACTGGAAAGTTTAGTCTCCCAATACGAAGCCGGAGTCAGCAGCAGCGAGGGCGATGCAACCACATGGCTAGCCGCCCGCAGCGCGATTGAAGCCCGCTTCGATGAGCTGACACCCGAACAGATCGGGCGGATCGAAACGCTGGATACAGAGCTGATCAAAAACGCGGGGCAGGTCGCCTCACGTCTGGCAGCGACAGGTACCCCATTGAGTGCGTTGCGTAACACAAACGCCTATCCGCCGGAGCAGTGGTGGTGGTATCTGGACGTAACATCGCATGTGTCTGATGCCGTAGTATTGCCCCCCGCCAAAGCCGAATCCAGCCTGTTTTCGCGGATTATTACCGTCGTGGAACTGGTCGTTCTGGCTATTGCTATTTTCTTGTTGGCAAGTCGCTTTCTGCCACAGGCTGCACCCAGCAGCACTACATCCAACGCGACAGCGTTTCCCAGTTGGACTCCTGCGCCCACTGCCACGACTGACGCAGCAGCTTTTGACCTGACCAGTGCAACGGTCTACAAAGCGCCGTCCGATGTGCTCGAAGTGAAATTGCCCAAAGGTTGGACTCCCAGTCCCGCGACAACGCCGGGTCGTTACAGCTTTTCCTATGGTGCAGATCCGTCTGCCGCAGTGACTTTACAGGTTATCATTTCTGATGCAAAGTTGCTTTATACAACCGTCCTCGGTTTGCCCACCGCCGCCGATTCTCCACAAGCTGGACTTGAAGCCCTCAAGAAAAATTCGCCAGCAGGGGGCGGGTTGACTTTCGGTGATGTCAAGCCCGTTAAGATCGGCACACTCGATGGCTATGGCGTACCGGTGAGTGTCGCTGCTACCCAACAAGGTCCAGCAGCAGAGTTGGATCTGCGACTCGCTGCCCTTAAAGATGGCAGTCTCGTCTTTGTCGTTATGCAAGGCGGTGCATCGGTCTGGCCTATGGCGCAGCCCACCTTGAACGGGATGGCGGATAGCCTTGTGATCAACCCCGGCAACGTTCCGACGGCAACCCCAACCAATACGCCGCATCCGTTAGAATTGACCGCAACCTCGATTGCCAATCTCCAAGCAACGAATGCAGCGCAGATTCAGGCGCTGACTCCGACATCGACGCCCATTAGTACCGAGGCGGCAACGGATGCTGCGACTGAGGCTAACAGTGTGGCAACGATGCCTGCCAGCCCTGATGCATCTGTCGCCACCAGTGCAGCGGTTGCCCCGGCAAGTGCTGCAACCATGGCTGCCACGCCCTGAGTACCTGACAATGCCGCGAGAAGTTCATATAAGCTTTTCGTAGCTTTCGTAATAATAAAGCCCCGCCGGAACTTATGCTCAGGCGGGGCTTTGCTGTCTATATAGTGGTTAACACAGAAAATACGATTTAACTTTTTGGCTGTGCTGTTGAAAGTGTTGACCTGCCGTCTCCAATAAGCCTCGTTTGGCGTGCAACATCGGGTTCATCCGCCAAATGTTGAAGCATCAGTTGTTGCAAATTGTCCACCTTCTTCATGATTTCCCGAACCTCGATCTCGGCTTTTAGATTGACTTCATACTCAACATCGTTCCGCACTTTATCGCGTTCAGCCTGTCGATTCTGGCTGATCAGCACAAACAGGGAAAGGAAAATCGCTTCCAGCGAGACAACCATTGTGAGTAGGCCAAACGGAAACGGATCAAAGGCAGTAACACCGTGAATAATCCCGATATTCAGAATAATCCAGACGGCGAACCAAATGAAGCTGAAATAGACAAACCGAATATCCCCTGCAATCGTCGTCAGCACATCGGATAGTCGCTGACCAAAATTGATCGATGGTGGCACAACTTCGTTAACATTGCGGGCGACACGGTCATGGACAAGTAGATTCGCATCCCGAACCCGTTTGCCGAGCATAGACATCATATCTAGTGCCGCATGGGGATGCGTCGCAACTAATGCGATTAGATCATTGCTGTCAACCACTAATAATATGGTATTCTCTACCGCAATGGCGCTAGCGGAACGAGGGGCTTTATCCAGTAAGGACAGCTCCCCAAACAATTCACCTTCGTCGAGTATTCCCAGTGTAACATGTTCATCAATGCTATCCTGCAAGAACAGTTCTACTTTTCCAGACTGGACGATGAACATCGTATCCCCCGGTTCGCCAGCAGAAATAATCAGTTGGCCTGCCAAATAGTGCTTTTCATCCAATTGCTGTCCTAAATCAGCGATCTCCTGATCATCCAGAAGCGAAAATAGGGGAATCCCACGCAGCATCTCAGGGTCTATAACGGACATTTTAGTACATCTCCATTTATGTGATCGTATTTTGAGAAGTGGATTGGGCGTATTACAACAGCGCGTTTTCAGGAATATGATGATTAGTCATTCCGAACCGCGCCATTTCAAGTGAGCCTCACAAGTTTATCTTAGCATAGCGTAGAGCTAAATCGCGTGCAAAGGAGTTTAAGGGATCACATCTCCTTATCGTAGCAGGATTGGGAAGTGAGGATAGTCGAGACGGGCTATAATTCTCGGATACACAATTGCAATTTACCTATTCTTCTGGAGTGTCAGTATGTCCATTGAAGCGGAAGCGTTGCGTAACGTGCCGTTTTTTCAGTTACTTGACGATGAAGAGTTGGCGGAACTCGCCGCCCATATTGACGAAATGACGTATATTGCCAACCAGACGATCTTCAAAGCCGGCGATCCCGGCACAAATATGCAGATTGTGCTGGAAGGGAAAGTGGAGACGTTCATTACTGATGATGATGGCAACCGCGTTGTGGTTGGTGAGGTTGAAAAAGGCGAGATGTTCGGTGAAATGTCCCTCCTCGACAGTGAACCGCGTTCGGCAGGGGCAGTCGCCGTCGAACCGACCAAAACATTCATCATTGACCATGACGACCTGCAACGTCTGTTTCGTAAGAAACCCGATGCGGCACTCGATATTCTGGCGGTGCTTGGCAGTCGTATCCGCAAAACCGATGGATTGCTCAGAACGCGAGTGGTACGCAACGCGAATACTGTTGTTGACCAGAAAATGACCTTTGGCGAGCGTGTGGCGGACGAAGTTGCCCGATTCGGCGGCTCTTGGAACTTTATCGGGCTGTTCGGACTGGTCATGCTGGTTTGGATAGTGCTGAATACGTGGGTATTGGTGCATCCTTTCGACGTACCACCGTATATTGGCCTGAATCTGATTCTCTCTATGTTGGCGGCGTTGCAAGCCCCAGTCATTATGATGAGCCAGAATCGACAGGATTCCAAAGATCGCGTGCGTTCCGAACTGGACTATCAGGTCAACCTCAAGGCAGAACTCGAAATTGTGGACTTGCATAGGAAACTTGCCGAACTGCACGCCGATATCCTTGTGATTGAGAGCCAGACCCAGCCCAAATCCACGAATGGTACAAATACTACCACTGCCAGTTCCGCGAACAGCAGCGCCTCTTGACATTACCCGTCAGAAGCATTAAGGTAACGAATAGTGGCGTTCGATAGTTCGGGGTAAGTGGTGTAATTTACGGGGATGATTAGGCATGTCTATGGCACAGGTCAGACTTTCGGTTCGCTGGATTCTGCTGGCAGTATTCTTGATCGGTTCGATGTTTTCGGCGCAAGTCGCAGTACACGCCGACGATAATAAGTGCCTCCTATCGGATGCGTCTGGCTGCACCTATGGCCTGCCGACTTTCCAATATCAGGCATTACTCGGCGAAATGTTGGCGAATCCAGCTCCCAACGTTCGCCCATTGGAAGTAGATGAAACTGAACTTGGTCGCACAGCGTTGTATCGTATCGTGGGCGGAACTGCGCCACTGTATGACGCGCCGGACGGCAATCCTGTTGGAGCGATCAATTCGGGCTTCGATTATGTGAACGTGATCAAGCAGCAGGGCGACTGGGTTCAGATTATGCCCAAG
This sequence comes from Chloroflexota bacterium, assembly GCA_040007395.1. Lineage (GTDB taxonomy): Bacteria > Chloroflexota > Anaerolineae > Aggregatilineales > UBA2796 > DATGFK01. The sequence goes on along the minus strand of JBDTVG010000234.1, from coordinate 5,869 downwards.
CGCTGGACGCAGGCCGAAAATATCACGACGGCGGCCTCGTCACCCTATGCGGGGGTGTTGTTTGATACACCGCTGCCTTATATCATGGCGTGGGTGTTAGTGCCAACCCGGCCTAGCCCTGCTCCCGGCCTAAAGGCCGATCCTGCCACACCCATGTTGGAACGCTATCATCGAGTCAATATCTTCGCGACGGTCACGATAGACACTTGGGATTGGTATCTGGTCGGGCCGGGGCAATGGATTGAGCAGCGCCGGGTGGCGCGAGTCATGCCGACCAAGCGCCCCGATGGGGTCAAAGGGCGTTGGGTCGCCGTCGATCTCTACGATCAGGTGTTGGAAGCCTACGAAGATGATACCTTGGTTTTCGCCACGCTGGTCTCAACAGGCCAGCCTCGACCCGGTTTCGGCACGAATAAAGGGCTGTTTCGCATCTGGGCACGACTCAAGGCGGATAACATGACGGGCGAGATGGGTAGCCCAGATTACTACAATCTCTTGTCTGTTCCTTACGTGATGTACTACGATGGGGCCATCAGCTTGCATGGGACATACTGGCACGATGGCTTTGGCTATCGGCACAGTCATGGCTGTGTCAATATGTCGGTGACGGATGCCCACTGGATGTACGATTGGACAGGCGGTTTTTACAGCGATCTGTGGGTCTATGTCTATTCCAGCCGCGACTATATCAAATCGATGCCCGCTGCGGAATAATTGACATTGTCTGATGTGTTTTAAGGCGGCAATTAAACCGACTAAGGCATCATGAAACAATAACGCCACCACAGGATTGTGGTGGCGTTATTGTTTAGTTGTCGCTGCGACTACACATTAGCCACCTTAGCAAGACGGCTATGTATCGGTTTACGGTACAAACGTCGGTGCAAGTTTGGGTGTTGGCTGCGTCGGCGGGACTGCCGAGAGACCAGCCGCCCAGTGTCCAGCAATCGGCTTGTCGTTGCTAATACCAAACGTGATATAGAGATCGGCAAAGCCAGTTGTGAGTGTGTTCCTGAGATAGATTTGTCCATTGGATGGTCGGAACACGCCAATTCCAGCAGTGCCGTCGCCATTCCAGTCTCCTGCGAAAGGACTATCACCTGCTACGCCGAAAGTGACTTGGTAGTTGGCAGTAGCACTGCCATTGGCCACGGCATCCGTGAGGAAGAAGGTTCTCGTGGATGGACGGTACACACCGGGGCTGTCCTTGCCATCGCCGTTCCAGTCACCAGCAAGCGGCACGTCGCTGGGGACACCCAAAACCATCTGGAAGTCGGCAAAGCCAGTGGTCAAGTTGTTCTTGAGATAGATTAATCCGTTCGACGGACGGAATACGCCTACCCCATCTTGGCCATTGTTGTTCCAGTCCCCCGCCATAGGCTGATCGCCCGATGCGCCGAGGACAAAGCTGTAGATGATCGGCGCACCCGGACTGTTGGAGTCTTTGAGGCTAAACAATCCCGTCGTGGTATTGTAAGTGCCAATGGTGTCGATGCCATCGCCATTCCAGTCACCTGTCACGGGCAAGATCGACCCACTGCCATAGGCGGTGGTGATGTCCGCAAAACCGGTTGTGTTGGAATTCCGCAGATAGAACGTGCCGTTCGAAGTGCGATAGACACCAATAGTGTCCGTTTTCAGCGATCCAACCTTTAAGGTGAAGTTCTGCGTGGCATTCGGCAAGGTACCGTTTGATGCGGTAATCGTGACGGCATAGGGGGTTCCTGTTGTACTAGGCGGTGTGCCGCTGAGGATACCACTGGTTGCGTTTAAGGTTGCCCAAGCGGGCAGTCCAGTCGCGCTGAAGGTGGGCGCAGGATTGCCAGTGGCCGTCACGGTGAACGTACCCGCACTGCCGACGGCGAAGGTAGTGGTCGTGGCGCTGGTGATGACCGGGGCGACGGCGGTTTGGGTCACGGTCAAGGTGAAGCTCTGGCTGGCATTCGGCAAGGTGCCATTCACCGCCGTGATAGTGATAGCGAACGGCGATCCGGTAGTGTTCGGTGGCGTGCCACTGAGGACACCACTCGTTGCGTTCAAGGTAGCCCACGCAGGCAACCCCGTCGCGCTGAAGGTTGGCGTGGGCGACCCAGTTGCTGTCACCGTGAAGGTGCCAGCACTGCCAACGGCGAAGGTGGTATTGTTTGCGCTGGTGATACTGGGCGGAACCGCGGCGTTCAGCTTGGTCACGAAGGCATTGAGACTGCTAGCACTGACCGTTTGGTAAGCCCCAGCGGTGGTCGGGAAGTTTGTCGATTGAGTGAAGCCCATGACATAGGCATTGCCGCTGCTGTCCACCGCAATCCCCTGACCATACTCATAGTCGTTGCCGCCCAAGTAGGTCGAGTAGACCAACGCCGAAGCGGCTGCGTTCAGCTTGGTTACGAAGACATCATAGGTGCCGCCACTATGGGCGATCTGGAAGGCATTGGCTGTCGGGAAGTTTGTCGAAGAAGTGTAGCCTGTGACATAGGCATTGCCGCTGCTGTCCACCGCAATCCCGTTGCCCTCGTCATTGCCGGTGCCACCGAGATAAGTCGAGTAGACCAACGCCGAACCGGCTGCGTTCAGCTTGGTTACGAAAGCATCGTCGCCGCCACTATTGGCGATCTGAAAAGCATTGGCTGTCGGGAAGTTTGTCGAATAAGTGTAGCCCGTGACATAGGCATTGCCGCTGCTGTCCACCGCAATCCCCTTGCCGACGTCAAAGCCGTTACCACCGAGATAGGTCGAGTAAACCAACGCCGAACCGGCTGCGTTCAGCTTGGTTACGAAGGCATTGAGACTGCTAGCACTGACCGTTTGGTAAGCCCCAGCGGTGGTCGGGAAGTTTGTCGATTGAGTGAAGCCCGTGACATAGGCATTGCCGCTGCTGTCCACCGCAATCCCGATGCCGTCGTCAAAGTCGGTGCCACCGAGATAAGTCGAGTAGACCAACGCCGAACCGGCTGCGTTCAGCTTGGTTACGAAAGCATCGTCGCCGCCACTATTGGCGATCTGAAAAGCATTGGCTGTCGGGAAGTCTGTCGAATAAGTGTAGCCCGTGACATAGGCATTGCCGCTGCTATCCACCGTGATCCCGTTGCCATATTCATCGCCGCTACCGCCCAAGTAGGTCGAGTAGGTCAGGCTTGGATCAATCACCAGCGGCAGGGCTGCGTCGTAGTCAGCCGGGACGAAACTGATTTCGCCGCTGTCGCTTTGGCGGTAATGGACGGCGACAGGCAGCCGCTGTCCGGCGTAGTCTTGCCACGCGACGGGCGCTTGTTCGGTCAGCGTTTTGCCGTCGGGCAAGTTGATGAGTAGATTACCGCTGACCGAGTCAAGGTGGGTTGTCGTTGCACCGTTATACTGCCAACGGATCAGCGTCGGGTCGGCACCGGGTGCCACCGTGTAGGTGCCTTTGAGCAGGCCAGCGTGTCCATCGTAGTGCAGATCGATCCCCGGATACAGATTGTGGTAGTTTACCCCGGCGTAAGTCGGGATATTGGTGTGCCACTGGGAGGGATCATTGCCGATGAATGAATTGACGATCCCCGGTAGCCGATCCGCCGCCGCAATCACCGGAGCCGGGTTCGCCCCCGCGAAACGCAGCCGTACTACCGTGGGCGGTGTGGCAAGCGCCGCGATCTTCTGGTCGGACGCTGACCGCTGGGTCTGTTGGGAGAGCGAGAGCACCACTTCGTCCGGCGTAAAAAACAGGGTACCGCCTTCCGCACGAGTCTGGAAATGCACTGCTGAGTCGGTCTGACCAAAGTTGGGCATAAACGACAGGGGAAGCGCTCCGTATTGCTGCGCGGCAAGGGTCGTGGACTTTGTGGTAGGCATGGTGTGTGCTTGCACTTTGGTCACGGAGAGTGGCAGCAGCGCTACCATCAGTGAAAAGGCGATAAATAACGCGACCACGCGGGATCGGATGGTGGAAAACTCAAAGTGTTTGGGCATGGTATATCCTTATTGAGTAACTTCTATAGGGTAGACGGGCACGAATTGCGAGGGAGGAAAACGAGGTGAATCTCGGTTGTAAGAGATCCAAGCGCCTCCAATAAAGATATACGTTTTGTTTTTGTTTGAATCTCCCCAAATTGACTCAGTTCCGTTTACAAATTGTTATGCGCCTTCGTGGAATAGGATTGAACTGAACTAATTTTTGGTTAAACCATTAATTATTTGAAATGCCTTATCGTTTCCGCTAAACCCTATTCAAGGACCTCGTCATTGCACTGGGCAGAGCTATTAGTTTTTATGGCACCTCCATAGCACAGGTTCAGCAGTAAAGCATCGCGGTAGGCTACCATTAGACTTCATGCGGCTTTATCCTCTCCGCGAGAATCTTTACCCTGCCCTTAATCTAGTGTTCATACATTTTTAAACGGCCTGTGTTAAGGTATTGTTTGTTATTGTTGAGTATTTAGGAACCTATCATGCGTAATCGAATCACCTCAGAACTCTCTGTCACCGATGCTGTGAATTTGTACCACCGTCTCAGACTGCGTGGTCAGAACAGCTTATTGGCTCGCTTGAGCGTAGAAGCCCGCTGCGGCAACCTCTCGCCAGACCAGCGCAAACGGGTTCGCCAACTGCTGCACGAACGCGAAACGAACCTCAGCTACTAGTCAGTAGCGATAAACAGTGCCAGAAGCACAACCTCGCCATCTGGCAAGTTAACCACGACTCTGGGAACACACCCCTCTAAAGTGGCAAACCTCCGCCACACCGCTATAGAAGCCTGTAACCTTTGCCCCGAATTCCGAATACACCCGCCGGAAAACTAGACGTTCGGGACAAAGCGCATTAAACTCTCTGGTGAGTTATAGTCAACCGATTTATCTACGCCTATCCACCGGAGAGCAAACAAATGGATGTGTGGCCCCTGCCTCGTATTAGCTTTCGCGGCTTGAGCAGCATTGACGAGAAACGTCCGGTTGCCCTCATGACGCAGCCTTCGGCTTGGGCGATTGTCAGCCAATTGGTCAAGCTGCCACTCGTTATTCAGGCTGAACCAACCCGCAATGATTCCGAATTCGTCAACTACCTTGCCGCCAACCTTCCTGCGCCTGTGGAAGCGATCTATGCGATAGGGGAAGGATCGCTGATCGATGTGGCAAAAGCAGTGGCCTCGGCAAACAATATCCCCCTGATAGTCATTCCAAGCGCCATTAGCAGTGAAGCACCTTTCACCCCAAGCGCATTGGTACGTGAGAATGGCAAACTGACGGCTACACCAACCGGATCTGCCGATGAAGTGATTATCGACTTTGACCTGATCAAGCGTGCATCGCCAGATGTACGAGCGGCAGGTATTGTCGAGTTGCTTTCGATTGTCTCTGGCCTGCTGGACTGGGGCTACTCGGCACAAAAAGGCAAGTTTACGCCCGGAACAAAGCCTGCTCCTTGGGCAATGGGCATTGCAGCGGGGATTGCTTCACAGGCACTCAAAAACGCCGCTGCTATCGGCAAGGGTGACTCAGATGCACTACATTTGCTGGTCGATCTACTGTGCATGATGGTGCAACTTGACAGCCAACTTGGTCATCATCGTGCCTCGCAAGGCATTGAACATATCTTTGCCGAGTCGGTCAACGCTGATCCAGGCGTTTCCCATGGCGAACGAGTCGCGCCGGGGATTTTGATTGCCTCGGCACTGTACAACAAAGATGTTCCGGGAATGCGGGCTGCCCTTGAATCCGCCGGGGTGCGGCTGGATCGCCTCAAAGCCGACGATATTCGGGCGGCAGTCAATGCGTTACCAGATACCGTCAAGAAGAACGACGCACCCTACTCCATCCTGAACGATCTTGCGCCGAACGCGCCAGAGTTGGAGCAAGCGCTCAATAAGAGTACGCTGTTCGCCACCAAATAAATATCC
>JBDTVG010000233.1:0-36072 GCA_040007395.1 Chloroflexota bacterium | reverse complement strand
ACCAGTCGACAAGCTGCGAACTGTCTGGAAACAAGTCAGTACTGATATTCCTAATCCAGTTGGCGCCATCGGCAGTGACGCTCGACTGCCGCGCCGTCGGCACAGCTTGCTTGACCGCCAGTGCCCAGAGCGCCGATCGAAAGGCATCACCCCCCCCATATAGCGCTATAGGCTGTGTTCTGGGCATGAGCCATCTCTACATACTCGCCACTGCGCTCATCTTTTTCAAGACGCAGCACCACATCATACACAGTTCCCACTTTCATTTCTTTCCAGCCTTCCCTCCGAATGTTAACCATGCCCCCATCCATACCGACCCCCTTGACGGTGGAGTGGTCAGCACTCGCTGCGTCGAGTGGAAGCCGTTCAGGACTCACTTGGGTCTGTTCGTGTTGCGCAGCAGCCACCAGCCGCGCTCCTTCGGTCTGAACTTGCCGCCACAGGCTGCTCTCCCTCACCTGACACTGACCAAGGCGTGCAAAAACCTCTACACATTGCCCACACGTCAATAAGCCAGTCAACCAGACCATCTGCTGGGCCAGCCCCAGACTGTACAGCCCTTCCACCAGCCCCAAGCCAGCATCACGGGGGGAATCCTGTGCCACAGGCCTCACAGTAATAATAATCACGCTTGGCTCATGTTAACTCAGGGTGCAAAAGGTGTACACTAAAGGAATAATGAAGGCGGCGGGAGAAGCGCAATGCCGATTGAATTTCCTATAGTCGATTTGCTTCAAGCCAGAGTAGTTATGAGTGGCTGTTAGAACACTTCCACCCCAAAGGATTAGTATGTCCGCGCTGCGGGGCAGGACGAGAGCAAGCCCGACTATTTCGAGTCCGCACAGTCACCGAGGTTGAGGATTATCGCTGTCGGCAATGTGATAAGACCTACAATGTCTTCAGTGGAACGGTGTTTGAAGGACGACGGCTCAAGCCAGAATAAGCTGTATTATTAGTACGGGGTATTGTTAAGGGTGAACAGGCGCAGATTTTAGCGAATGAAGTTGGGGTTTGCCGTCAAACGGTGCAAGCGCTTCGCGCCAAAATCCGGGCCAATGCCCAAACGTTACAGCCCGATAATCCACTTTTGACCATCGAAATTCTACACAACACCAGACAGCACAGCAATTTTAAGGCGAGTTATGCACATAGAAATCCCTAAAGCCATCGAACCTCTTTTGCAAGAGTATATGTTCATCGTAAAAAAAGATCTTCCAGACTTGGTAGACGCATTCTACATTCATGGCTCCATTGCGCTGGGTGCATTCCATGAGCGATTCAGCGACATTGATTTTATCACTGTGATTAGCCGACAATGCACTGAAAGCGATTTGCATCACCTGAGAGGAATTCATAAAACCTTAGCGCTGAAATATCCTCGTTGGGAGTTGGAAGGAAGTTACCTTCAATGGGATGATCTGGGACAGCTCGAGGAAACCATTACGCCGCATCCCAATTACCATGATGGCATCGTGAGTCCTGCCGAACGCAATGATGTCAACTCTATAACATGGTGGATACTCAAAAATCAAGGCGTTGCACTACTGGGACCCGAACCCCAGAATCTTGCCTTCGATGTGGATTTGGACGTACTCCTTGTGAAAATGAAGCATAATCTCAATACATACTGGGTAAATTTTACAAATAAGCCTAGGCGAATCGCATGGATATATACTGATGACGGTCTGCAATGGGCGGTTCTCGGAGTATTACGGCAGTTTTACACGTTCAAAGAGAAGGGCATTACCTCAAAAACTGGTGCGGGGGAATATGCCTTGACCCATCTTCCTAGCAGATGGCATCGTCTAATTCAAGAAGCATTAAACATTCGCGGAGAGGTGCGTGGCTCTTTATACAAATCCAGAATTAGCCGAACCGTTGAAACAGTGAATTTCTTGAAATACGTGATTCGGACATGCAATGCCTTGCTGTTATGAATTACGAATGCTTACTGTAGACTGACTCTATTTTTGTGGTGAGACGTTATTCAATCCTTGAGTCTTCAAAAATTCTGAGACGGCCTCGCCCACCAGCCGATTGCCGAGATCATTCAGGTGCGGATCAGTCGGGAAGTAGACTTGGTGACCAATTGCCGCTTCCGTTTGCAAGGTAGGCAACGCATCGAAGCAGACAAGATGCTGCGACTGGCACAAGTCAAGCATATTCAAGCGCGGCGCAGCAATCGCATCAATGGCAGCTTTGCCCATCTGCGGTTCTGTTAGGCTGCGATAGGCTTCTTCCTTGGTCGGCATCACTACGACGACAAACTTGCCGCCGTTTTTCTCTACAAGATCGCGAGTCTGCACAATCGCTTGCTGTGAAAGCGTTTCGCCTTCCTGATTGCGCGGTTGGTTCAGGTCGAACGCATCGCGGATATACGATTGCCCAAACCACAGATCCAGATCGCCATTCTTAACATGATAGGGATCGACAAACTGCTCCACACCGGGATCTTTGCCGCGTACTAGCGAACTGATAAGCAGGTAAATCGCAGAGTTCTCGCGCAGCCAAACTGCTAGTGTTCCTTGAGGCAAAGGTCGTGTTTGAGAGGCGGCTTCTGTTGTTTTATTGGTATGGTCAAGTACCGTCAAGCCGTAATCATCGTTATAGTCGTTGCCGTAGAACTGCCACAGCACGAGTTTCGGCTGTTTGAGCTTAAGTTCCGGCTTAGCGACGAAATCATAGAAAATCCGGGCATGGCTGACCGACCCGGTGACGGGCTGTCCCAGATTCGAGATATTGAGGCCAGTATTTTGGGCGACAAGACTTACCCAACAGGCTTCGACTTCCGTAAAGCAAAAGGTAAACGAGTCACCGAGCGCTACCGCTTCAACATTTCCATCCTGCGGCTGTGGAGATCTGAAACCAACCCGTCCACCCCACCACGCGCTGCTGGTCACATGGAAAGTCACATTTGGGCTACCCGCCTGCAAACTATCGGTTACACCGGGGCGCACAATGGTTAAGTAGTCTGTATCGGCCTGCCACAACGAAGGCGGCGCAAGACCCTGATCACCAAACGGTGTAACGCGCACATTCCGCAGCGCAATCTGCAAGTTCATGGGCAGTGACCCATATAACAGACGTACCCCTACCTCGGCAATCAGCAGAGCCAGTACCAAACCAAAAATAATGACCACCAACCGGGCGATCACCGTCCGAAATAAACTAGCCGACCCTCGCATCAGCTAATCCAATCTCGGTTGATTGGGTCCCATTCGCGATGACGGTAGGCATTTTTACATTCCATGCACACGTACCCAGTCGCAACCAGCGCATTCGCCCGCCAGCGCCAGCGAACCTTGCCTGCATGAAATTGGCAGTACGGTTGAAAACAGACCGGGCAGTAATCACCATTGTCGAGACCCGCCGTTCCGTAACGGCGTTTTTCGTCAGGATTTTTGTCACAGATATGACAGTAGGGAACAACAGGCATGAGCAACCTTATTATCTTATGAGCGCGTTCCATTATACTATGACTGATAGCTTGAGGCATCACCTGTCACCTGTGATGCCAAAAGTCACTTCAAAGCGAGATGACCGAAGGCGTGAGCCGCACACCGTGACGCACATGATCCGGTTGCCGACGAAATCCTCGAAGTAACCGAAGGTTCGTAGTAACATTACGCGGTTTATTGAGGCAGGGCTGATATTCAGCCCTGCCTCGGATTATCAAAATGTGTATAGGAAGTCCCATACCATGTTATTACGTTTAGTGCGTTTTAAGTTATCAGACGGAAATCAAGCGCAGGCGCAAATTCTTGCCGATGAACTTATTCCTGCCATCAAGCAGCAGCCGGGTTGTCTGAGCGCTGTATTCTTTGGTGGTGGCCCTGACGGCGACTGTGGAATGTCCGTCTTGTGGGATAGTCAGGCGCACGCCGATGCGGCCTATGCGACCATCAATCCCAAGTTTCAGGCTTCCCTCGCTGGTTACGTCGCCGGACCCACCGACATTCGTAATTTCCCTGTGCTAGCTCACTAAGTTGGCTGAAGCAAGCCGACATTCGTTGATAAACAGGCGCTCCTGATCTCAAAAGCGCCTGTCATCGCCTTCAACTTGGATCGCGAAAGCTTCTAGCCCAAGTCAGGGTAAGGCTTTTACGCTAGCGCTGTTGATGCCTGTCAGGGTATCGGCAATTGGCAAGGTAAATAGAAACGTGTTGCCAATGCCGTGCTGCACATCAATGCTTATCGTACCGCTCTGCTGTTCAATCAACGCTTTTACCAATGCAAGCCCGAACCCGTTGCCGGCGATAGCCTGATTGCCGTTTTGCCCGTTTTGTTTGGGGGAGTGGAAAAGCTCGAAGAGCGCCGCTTTTTCTTCAGGGGATAGCCCTTGGCTGGTATCTGAGATAGCGACACTTACATAGCCAGCTTTTACTGTTGCAGTAAAGTTCACCTTTCCGCCACGTGCCGTCGAGTCCAGAGTCCATTGGAGCAAATTTTTCAAAATTTGCTCTACTCGGATGCGGTCAGCAAACAATGGGGGCAAATCGTCGGGAATGCTGTCCACAAGCATCACATGCTTCTCGTCATAGCTACCCCGTATCGAGTCCAATACCTCGCGGGCAATCTTGTCGAACGCTAAACGCGTGCGAACCATATGGAGCTGCTTTTGTCGCGCACGGGCAAAGTCAAGTAGGTCAGAGAGCAGCACCTCCTCTTTAGCGGAAGCATGTCGAATAATACTGACCGAACGCTGTTGTGCTTCAGTCAGCGTGCCATACTGCCCCATCTCTAACACCGCACTGTAATTTTTTATGTCATTCAGCGGATCGTGCAGCGCCTGTGTAACGGCTGTTAGCAGATTCAGTCGGTATTCATCAAGGGTCTGTAACCGTAAATTCTCGCTCTCGGAGGTCGTAACACGCGCTCCGACCTTTGCGACCATCTCATTAAAAGCGTTCGCCAATCGCCCCACTTCATCTTTGGCATTTGAGGAAACAGCCATTCTCTTGGAGAGATCACCCGCCGCCATTTGATCGGCACGATTCGCCATCGCTATCAGAGGATTTGCAATGGAACGGCCCAAAATCAAGGCAACAATGATTGCTAACAGCGTGCCAAGCGCAAACCACAAAACCAATGTACTAGCAATGCTGGACTGTGCCGCCGTCACAGCCTGACGCGAACGCCAGATTACGGCAGTAACGACAGTATTGCCTGCTTCGTCAAGGACAGGGCTGTACACCAATGCAATGTTGGGATCGCTCTGGTTAAAGACTTTTTGACCCTGCGCTACGATTTGTAGCGCAGCAGGCTGAGGTGAAAGGGTTGCCGATTGAGTGGTCGCTAATGGTAGAAGATCCTTGTAAAGTGCCACGTCATAACCCGTCAAGGCTTTGATCTGGCTCACGTCCTCAGAGCCAAGTTTACGTCCCATCAACACCACACCATTGGGGTCTTTCCCATCGCTGGTGCGGATTGGTGCGACTGACACCACATAGACATCTTGTAAGTACGCAATCAATTCGGTATGAGGCTCATCCGCAGTGGGGGCTTTTTTGATCGTTTCATCAAGATTTTTGGCGATCTCATTGACCGGGCCAAGACTGTACAACTGCTTGTTCGCGCTGTTCCATATACTGACCAGACTCAGGTTAAAGGTACTCACAATGGAGGTAGGCGTACTCGGATCGAGATTGACTTTTATCCAATCAGGGTCGGGAGTATCTTTGGCGGCCTGCTCATGGAGGTCATCCCAGTTTGACTCATCGCGGACTGTGCTGTTCAAGTTTCCCTGAATATAGAGAATTGCCCGATTAACACCATCTGACGCTTCATCAAGGTTGGCATGTTCAACAGCAACCAGATTGTTAGTCGATGCTGCGAAAGCAGTGTAGCCGAATAAAATTAGGGGGAGTAAGGCGCTTAACACTAATGACAAAATGAGCTTTATTCGTAACGGCATGATACTTCTCCTGCCCGATTTGGATCACCCTTCGCTAAATATAGCTGCGTAGAAAAGGGGTGATCCATAATCTATCATACAGCCCTAAAGTGCGCGATTTTATAAAACCTTCGCTTGAGTAGGATTGAGAGAGTGTTACATGAATAATCCCCAGACACCTTTTTTGGTATCTGAGGATTATAGGCCATGTTATTTTTGAGGGATAATTGGCAGCGATACAGGGAATTAGCGCTGACTGAGTTCCTCAAGATATTTGTCCCGGTTTGCGCCGCGTGCGATCTTGCCGCTGCTGGTTTTGTGCAACCAATGGGCCTCAACGAGCATAACACTGTTGACAGCGGTTTCGGTTTGCTGTGCAATCCGCATCCGTACTTCGCGCTGAATCTCAGTGCGTGCGTCGTCGTCCTCGGTATCGACTTCCGCAACCAGTACAATGGCCTCCGTGCCAAGCCGTTCATCGGGTACGCCAAAAACCACAACGCGCCCCGGATGGATTCCCCGCACTTCGTTGGCAATCATTTCAAGATCCTGTGGGTAGACATTCTTGCCAGCGACGATGATCAAGTCTTTTTTGCGACCTGTAATATACAATTCGCCATCAGCCAGATAGCCAAGATCGCCCGTTAGGTACCAGCCATCGAACATCGTCTGAGCCGTCAGATCGTCGCGTTTATAGTAGCCAGTTAACATAGAATCGCTATGTATCGCGACTTCGCCAACCTGTCGTTCCGCGAGAGAATTGCGCTGTTCGTCTACAATCCTAATCTCGCAGTTGGGGATGGCGCTGCCACAGGACAACATCTCTATCGTCAATCCGCCCGTCGAGTCCGGTTCGGCGCGATTGCTTTCCGACAACTTCGCCCGACTAATCACATCCACGCTCACAGGATTATTCATACCGCCCTGTGTTACTGCAAAGGTATTTTCCGCCATCGCATAGCTAGTGGTCAGGGCGTTGGCTTTCAAGCCATAGGGCGCGAATCGCTGGGCAAACAGGCGGTGACTTTCGGCGTGCAGCGGCTCGGAACAATTTACAAAAGCTCGCAACCGCGATAAATCTAGCCCTTCAATATGATTGTCGCGTAGTCGGGTTGCCATAAAGTTATAAGCGAAGTTTGGCAGCCAACTCAGAGTCCCGCCATGATGATGGATCGCCCATAGGAGAATCTTGGGGTCACGTACCCAGTGGAATGGCGACATCAGTACTAAAGGAATACCTTGCGCGGTAGGCAAGACAAAGCCTGCGATGAGGCCCATATCATGATACAGCGGCAACCATGACACAATACAATCATCAGGCGTTAACTGGATCGCCTGACCATAACTGGCGATCTGATTCAAAACTGCCCTATGTGAAAGGGCTACCCCTTTTTGCAAGCCGGTTGTCCCCGATGAATGTTGCAAAAAGGCGATGTCCTCGCCGCTGATGTTTGCGGAAAAACTAGGCGCAGCATTGCCCGGTTTAAGCTGCGAGTCGCCGATGACCCGCACACCACCATCTGCCAGCAGATCCGCCAATGGGTCAACGAACGTTTCTGAAGCGATCACCGCTACTGCGCCAGAATGCGTGACCAGCGTTTTTACGCGGTCAAAATACATCGCTGGATCGAGCTTATCGGTCAGGAAGGGGAAGATCGAGGGAATCGCGCCCAGCATCATTGCGCCCCAGAAGGCATACAACAGCGCTTCACCGTGATCCATCACGAGAATCACGAGATCCTGCGGCGCAACCCCGATCTCGCGTAGCGCCTCGGCATAGTGTCCCGCGTTATCGAAGAACTCGCGGATCGTCACGACTCGCGGTGTTTCACTGCCAGCGGTTATCAAGGTAACGGCGGTGGCATCCGGGCGATTCTCATACTGACGGCGGGCAAGATCCAGCAGAGTCGCCACTTCATGCCGATTGTCCAGCGTCAGCAGTAGGTTATTTCTTGTGCGACTCGACATAATCTGCAATCATCTGGACGCTATCCATCGTGTCCGCGTTCAATTCTGTATCGTCAGGCCGTACCCCAAACGTTTCCTCAAGAAACAACGATAACTCAACTAGCGAAAACGAGTCGATCACGCCGCCAGAGATCAGCTTATCGTTGTCACCCAATTTGTACTTCGGGTTGCGGATCAGGGTGTTGATGATGTAATTACGAATAGTATCGCGTGTATCCATAAATTATTGACGCAAGCCTTATCGAACTAATGCGCTGTGCTCTAGCTGATCATGCTGGCTGCGTCTACTCTCCTTTCAACAATGCTTCGATTCTGAGCAAGCGGCGACATTGTAGCCTGAAACGGACAATTTGCGTAGTGGCGGGATTTGGAAAATTTAGCCTCACCCTGCCCCCCGTGAAAATTCATATTGTTAATATATTCTAACATGACGATTTCCCTACGATCTGCAATAGAATGAAAATATCTGTTATAGTACGCAAAACATCGCCGCTACATCAAAGGGATCGCCATGCCATTCATAACCGTTTCCCGTCGAACAGCTACTGTAATGCTGTTGCTTGTATCGTTTGTAATGGGGGGGTAATTCTCTCCCTTTCGCCCACAACAGCAATTGGCTCTGACCAGCCAACTTCAACTCCGTGTTTTGCCCCCGGCGGTAAACTCGCACCAACCTTTGTTCCTGATGGGGGGTCTCTACCTTCGTCAACGCTATCAACATCCGTTGTAAGCGTGCCGTGTCCCACCCCGACCCGAACAGCTATTGCCAGTCCGGGTACACGCATTCCACTCGCACAACCGCTGACCCTAACGCCAAGACCTACCAAAGCAAATGAGCCACCCGGCAATTCTCCCTTAGTCGTCTCACCGGGGACTGGCTTATATGGTCGCTATTTTAGCGATCCCGCGCTTACCACTCTCTATGCTACGAGGGTAGATGCAACAATAAACTTTTCTGCTAATTGGGGAAATATTCCTCCGCCTATAAATCCATCAACCGGGATAGTTCCATCAATCTTCTCGGTCAGATGGACAGGACAAGTCGTACCACTGTATAGCGAAACATATACATTTTCGGGCTACTCTGATCAAGGTATGCGGTTATGGATCGATGGCAATTATGTGGTAGCGGGAGCAGATAGGTGGAATACTTGGGGTAATTGGACTTCTACACCCATTGCATTGGAGGCTGGACAAAAGTACGATATTCGTCTTGAATACTGGGATGATGGCTGTTGCAACACCCAAATCTCTATGTCTTGGGCCAGTGTTTCGCAAGCATCTCAAGTTATTCCCCAAAGCCAACTCTATCCTGAAGCACAGATCGATACCATCGGTACGTTTAAGGCATCTAGCACTCAGGTACCCTATAATTTTTTTCTGCGTTACTCCAACACATCAGGAAGTGCTGAGAGATACGTAACATTGCCGTATTCCCTAGCGGGCGATATCCCCATCACCGGCGATTGGGATGGTGACGGTATAGATGGTATCGGCCTATTCCGTCCGAGTACTGGGCTATGGTTACTGGTTAATAACACACACTATCTGCCAATCACGGCCTACGACATGGCATTTACATTCGGTGGTCCCGGTGACCTTCCTTTAGCCGGTCACTGGAAGTTCGGACCAGACAGTGCAGGGGCCTACCATGATGGAATAGGTGTCTATCGCTCCAGTACGGCCCAATTTCTCCTCAGGAACGATCTCTCCACTGGCCTTGTCGATTACCAGATGACATTGGGTTATTCCAATACTGATAAAGGGATCGTTGGTGACTGGAACGGCGATGGCGTGGACAGCCCAGGTTTATTTCGTCCATCCAACGGCATGTTTTATCTGAGTAATGCCCGCGAGGTAGCAAATAGTACGATCACGCAAGATTTAAGCTTCGCCTTCGGCGCTAGCACCGATATTCCCTTTACTGGTGATTGGGTAGGTCATGGTAGTTCAGGTGTGGGCATGTATGCAACACCAAGTACGGTCAATCTCAACTACAACCTGACATCGGGTGTTCCCAATCTGACGTTCACTTATGGCGGTGCGGGCTTTACCCCTTTAGCCGGGAAGTGGGATAGCTTTATTACCTATCCTACGTACAAAATCAGCATCGTCAATGGGGGTCGTGCATGGGATGCCACTGAAATGACAGCGATTAATAGTGGTGTTGCACAGATTGGACACGCTTTCGACTTGGTATCGCTTAAGTTGAAAGCCCCTGAAGCCGCTTTCAATCAGGTCATGATCGAAAATAGCGGTACCGAGATATTGTTTATCCGTACCCTGACTCCCCCTAATACATTTCCAACCACCGTAACGATTAACAACTATACCTATCAGTATGGAACGCATAAGGGTCAAATAGCACCGACCTTGACATATAACACTGGCGATATAAGGAATCGGTGCATTGCCATGCAGGGGGGTCTCGTAAACAATGTTCTCTTGCCTGATGCGGTGATTTGCAGTGACCTTTTGACGGATCACTACTCAGGTACCACCTTCACGGGGCTAGCCGATACCCATACGATTATTCATGAACTCGGTCACATCTTCGACTATCGCACAAACAATGGTCTTTCTGGGCCAATTGGAGCGTCTACTTTTAGTATAGTAGATTGTAATAATGTACTTGTTATGGATAAAACGCGACGAGGAGAGCGTGGTTGGGGAACTGGACCTTCTCATTACTTAAATGGAAGTGGTGCCCCCGCCCCATTGATCACTGATCTTCAGCAAAATCCAGACAATTCAGCAATTGAATCCGCAGCCGATTCATTTCTGAATTGGGTGTATCGATTAACGACGAGCACAACCGGGGCAGTTAATTCCTGCGCCCTAAACCCCACTCCAGCTTATAACCAGTGGACAGGACCCGGTTTCCGGAATTTACAGTGGTCTGCGACACCCGGTGCTTTTCCTGCAAACAGCGCTGGTGCAGTGGGAACGCCAGATGCCCGTTTACCAGGAGACAATCGCTATCTTGATGTTGATGGTCGTATTCGGCAGCTATTTACGACTAATGGTTGGTAAGGAGTGATCATGTATTTCAGTTTCCCTAGCTACGTCAAAACGCTTATTTTTCTAGTTATTATTGTCACATTACCTCAAGTGGTAATTACAAGTCAGTCCAAAACACGAAACGTAATCATCACCCCATTAAGATGGAGTAACAATAGCAATTCAATTGCCGTCACTCTTAGCAGGTCCGTAGAGATACATTCAACTCAAAATAGGCAGTTACTATACGCACTCAAAGGCCACATGGCTGATGTCACTAGTGTCTCATGGAGTCCTAATGATGCGACGATTGCTACCGCTAGCTTGGACCAAACCGTAAAGTTATGGAACGCTACGGACGGAAGGTTGTTGCGAACCTTAACTGGACACAATGACGATGTGTCATTTGTAGGGTGGACACCCGATGGTAAATATCCAGTAAGTGCAGCAATTGAATCAAGTCCTAATTTGTTTATCTGGGATATTCAAACCGGTGAGACAATGGCGCGATACTCTATTGGTACGGTAAGAGATGGAGCTTTTAGTCCAGATGGTCACAAGTTTGCATTTGTCATCGGTGGTAACCTTGTGATTTACAATAGTGAGAATTTTGATCGCATTGCAGGCTATCGCGAAGCCATGTGCTGCTCAAATGCTATGTGGTCGATGCAATGGAGTCCTGACGGAACCCTCATAGTAACAGGCAGTGGTAACGGGTTAGTCACTGTGTGGAATACTGCTGATGCAACAGTGAAGACTCAGTTCATGATTAATGAATATGCCAGTCACGATGCCCTGAAAGTTGACGCGGCCCTCGCTTGGGTGCGGGATGTTCGCTTCAACGATGACGGCACAACGGTAAGCGCTATTGCGGGCGACGGCACGCTCAAGGAATGGGATGTCAAAACGGGCGCAGTCGTCCAGCAGATGAAACTCTCCCCACTCGCCACCGCGTCATGGAGTCCGTTTGGGGGACGGTTGGCGGTGCTGGATGCGAGTTTCCTGCCTGCATTGGACGGCACGCCTTCGCAAAAAGTCAGCGCCGACAAAGGGTTTCAGATCATCGTCCCTAACCCTACGCTGGGTCGCCTAAATACGTGGGCAGCAATCTGTGTCAAACATGGCGATGGCTCGAACCCCGCCGTACAAGCCCTACTGTCCAAAGCGGTCACGCAAAGCACACTCACTGCCTTCGATAGTCAGATCAAAGCATTGCCAGTGGGAAGTATTCCGGCGGCGTGTCAAGCGGATTTGTTGGCGATGAGCGCTGCACTGCAAACCCCTTAATTCCACACGAAAGTAGCCTTGTCTATCATAAAGCCCGGCGCTCAACCGTCGGGCTTTTTGCGTCAGTTCGGGGTACAGTACGCGAGTGTAGCCCTAGAAACTTATGATTCAGGAAATCGTTCCCGGTGCCGACATTGGCAGAAGCGATAGCGCCAACTAATAGTGGGAAGACGCGATCACCGCGATCCTCAGGAGAAACAAGCGGCTATGCCGAATCAACCTACGGCGACCTTTGGTAAATACCGCCATTTGTCCCAGTGCAGCAGCCCTGCTGGACGCTTCAATATATTAGCTATCGACCACCGCGACAGCCTGTTGACTAGCTTGAATGAGGCGGCAGGCCAAGCGATTACGCTGGCTGAATTTGTCGCGTTCAAGAGTATGATCATGCGTTATCTGCTTCCGGCAGCAACAGCCGTACTAACCGATCCGGAGGTTGGGTTCGGCCCCGCGATTGTTAACGGCAGCCTGGGTGGGCAGGTTGGCTTGCTCTCGCCGCTGGAAATCACTAACTACACTGATCATCCGAGTTTGCGAGTCACCAATTTTATTCCCGACTGGTCGGTGCGAAAGATCAAGCGTATTGGCGGAGCGGGAGTCAAGCTGTTGTTGTACTATCACCCCGACGCGCCCAACACCCATCATCAGCGGGGCATTGTCGCCCGCCTCGTGGAAGAATGTGCTGAATATGACATCCCGTTTTTTCTCGAACCGATGGCCTATTCGCTGGACAAAACTCGATCCCTTAGCAATAGCGAACTACGCCAGATCGTGATCGAAAATGTTCGCACTTTCAGCAATATGGGGATCGATGTCATAAAGATCGAATTCCCGCTCAACGTTGATGAAGAACCAGATGAGTCAGTATGGACAGCGGCCCTACAAGAGTTGAACGCGGCCTGTGCAGTCCCTTGGACTCTGTTGAGCGCCGGGATCGACTACGCCACATTTCGCCGCCAATGTGAACTGGCTTGTGCAGCCGGAGCCAGCGGAATTATTGCGGGTCGTGCGATCTGGGCAGAAGCGGTACAACTTCAAGGGGAAACCCGCGAACAATTTCTGTCAACAACCGCCCGTCAACGTATGGATGAGCTTGCCGCGATCTGCAATCAACATGCTGTATCGTGGCGCGAGAAAATCATAGCACCTCAAGCAGACCCCGACTGGTATAAAACCTATAACGCCACTGCTGATGGATCATCGTTATTATAGCTATGGTTCAGTTCATTCCCTGCTGTTTAAATCAATCCTCAGAGGTTTGCCAACGCAAGTGAAACACGGGCAATATTCGCGGCTGCCCTTCAATCTCCGAGAGATGTTCCCCGACGCGCTGTGCTCCCATATGCTGATAGAAGCCTTCCGTATTGGGATCGGCTTCTATCTCCAAGATTTCTGCGCCAAGTGTTTTGGCATGGTGACAGGCATGTTCAAACAGCACTCGTCCGATTCCCTGACCTATCATCTCTGGCAGCACCCAGAGATCGTTGAGCGTGAGCTTCTCACCCGCGCCGATAAGTGCATAGAACCCAACGATCTCGCCCCCAACGACTGCCGTGTAAACTTCCACCGTCGCGATGTACTCAGGCGTAATGGTTAATGTGTCACGCCATAGAGCTATCCAACTTGCTGGATAGCCCCAATAGGCTTTCGCGGCGAACGCGATCTGAGTTAGCCTCGCGGCATCTTTGGGCTTGGCTTTGCGAATGTCCATTAGTTGCTGCTAAACCCACCGAGTGGTGCATCAGAAATTGTCATGGCGTAGAAGGCACGCTGGCGACCTTCGTGGACACCCCGCACAAAATCTGTAATTGTATAGCCTGCCGCCAACATCTGTTCAAGCATCTCGCGGCTGTGTCGATGCCACGCATGAGTTAGGTCTGGATCTTCGATGATCATGGCGGAGTAATTGTCGGGAATCTCAACCAGCACAATTACCCCTTGCGGTGCATAGATTGTTGAACTCGGTTGGGCAAAACTGTTGCTGCCGGGCTGTGATGGATTAAGGATAGCGGCGGTGGCGGTATATTGTGCCAATGCTAACCCACCACGTTTGCCAGCTAATCGCTGTTCGACCCGGTTGCCTGTGACCCACCATTCGACAATCATCCGATCTGAGGAGCCATGGACGACCTGTGGCGATGGCGTAGTCCCGTAGTAGTCACGCCAGTATTCGCGTACAATTGCCCCAAGTTTGCGGATGTTTAGATGTGCATTGCGGGATTGCAAGGGATCATAGGTCCAAGTGATGAGCCGGATACCCTGTTTCACAGCATAGTTGCGCTGCGCGATCTTAAGATCGTAGCCAACTCCACGATCCCGGTACTCCGGCAAGATCGCCATACGCTGCGATACCATCTTGAGGTTTGCCATTGCTGGACGGCTTGAGTCGAGACTTTCCATTCCCAGATAACTTAACAGGAAGCCAACGATGCGGTTGCCATCATGCGCCCCCAACACCAAGCCACCATTGCGTACCAGATTGATTAGCACATTCCGGTACACTACTGCCGAAGGATCGTCCCAGACAAGCCGTTGGATCGCCTCCACTTGTTCCAATTCTTCGAGGCGAGTCAAGGCGCGGATAGTGATGTTTTGCGATTGCATAGAATGTTTTCCCACTCAACAAGCGGATAATCAAAACCCGATCCGCCTATAGCAACGATGCGTTCTCGTGCTTATAGGATATGGCGGCGGCGGAAGGTGGTTCGCAACAGTTCGGGCAAATAGCGTCGCCCGTGCATATAGGTGACAATCGTGTCCTCAAACCGGACAGGCCGAATCCCGAAAATATCCGGCATATTGCCCAGCGAAGCAGTACGATTGGCGGCAAGAATATCAAGCCACTGTGGGGTCATAGGCCAGCGTGGCATAATACGATTGATGATCTGGGTCAGTGAGCGTAACAAGTACGGCTGTATCGTCACTAACATTCGTGGGGCCTGAGTCACACGCATAATAGTACGCACCATCTCATTGTAAGTCACATATTCCGGACCGCCGATCTCCAAAACCTGATCCACTGTATTCAGATTTTCGAGACTTCGCAGCATCGCCTCAACAAGATCATCGATGTAGAGCGGGTGCAGCAAGTTGTCACCATGTCCGGGCTGGAAAAATAGTACGGGGTTTGTCCGCAGCAGCATGGCAATCCCGTTCACGAAGCTATCTTCGCGCCCAAAGACGATCCCGCTGCGAAAGATTGTGTAGGCCAGTCCGCTGCTGCGAACTAGTTCTTCAACCTGCCCTTTGAGGCGCATCAAGGTAAAGGCAGATGACGGTGCAGCCCCCAGATGGCTCACAATTTCCAAGCGTCCGATACGGGCAGAACGCGCCGCTGTGATCACATTGCGTGTGCCCTGCAAATCTACCCGTTCCAGATCGCGACGATGACCCCACCATTGGGCGCTTGCCATATGGAATACAGTATGCACACCGACCATCGCCTGATGCAGGCTTTCGGCATCATCAATCGAACCTTTGACAGTCACGACCTGTTCGGGCCAAACAATTTTACGGGGGCGGTTTGTGGGCGGTAACAGGATCTGGACAGGATAACCCTTGGCTGCCAGCCGTTCCACCAATTTTCGTCCAATAAACCCGGTTGCGCCTGTGACAAGAATCATCCTACACCCTTTCAGAGTTGTTCATTATAGCACAAGCCGAGTAACCTTTAGCGGCTAAACGGGTTATAAAAGTCTGTAAAGGTAAGACACAGCACCGACGCACGCACTAAAATACTATACCTTGCCATTTATGCCTACATTACTGCTTATATCCTGTAGGAGTGCAGTTCGTGAATAAATTCTTCTAGTCGCCATTATCGCCCATCGCAGATAGACTCCGCGATTTGAGGGCAAGGTGACACAATGGCACGAGCAGCAGTTCAGAGTAATTCACACTTGTCGCAACACTGTATCTATAACTGTATCTAACGAAATAGGGGAGCCATTTTATGGATAGGCGGCGTGTAGTTGTGACTGGCATGGGCATGGTCTGCCCTGTCGGGAACTCGGTAGAAGAGGCTTGGCGCAATGCCCGTGATGGTGTTTCGGGAATAGCACCCATTGAGCGCTTTGATACCAGTCCTCTGGAAATTCACTTTGGGGGCGAAGTCAAGAACTTTGACCCGAAAGCGCTGTTTGGATACCGCGAGACACGCCGAATGGATCGGGTGACGCAGTTCGCGATGGCAGCCGCGAAGGAAGCCATGTGCGATTCGGATCTCAAGATGGACAACGAAGATTCCTACGAAGTTGGCTGTCTCATCGGCTCCGGTATTGGCGGTATCGAAAGTATTCTAGATCAGGCGGCAGTTGGGATCGAAAAGGGGCCACGCAGTATTAGTCCGCTGCTCATTCCAATGATGCTGCCCGATAGTCCATCGGGGCGCGTTGCCATTGAGTACGGTCTGCGTGGGCCGAATATGTCGATTTCGACAGCCTGCGCGACCGGCAACAATTCCATCGGGGAAGCCGTCGAGATGATCCGGCGCGGTTCGGCAACCGTCATGCTGAGTGGCAGTACCGAAGCAGGACTTGTCCCACTGTCGCTCTCAAGTTTCAATAACATGGGTGTGCTCTCAAAACGTAACGACGATCCAGCAACGGCTTCGCGTCCCTTCTCAGGTGATCGTGATGGCTTTGTCATTGCCGAAGGCGCGGCAGTGGTAGTTCTCGAAGAACTCGACCATGCGTTGGCGCGTGGCGCAAAGATCTATGGCGAAATTTTGGGCTACGGCAACACTGATGATGCGTTCCATGTGACCGCACCGATGGAAAATGGCGAAGCCGCCTATCGGGCGATGTCCAAAGCGATCAAGAACGCCGATTTGGTTCCAGACTCGATTGACTACATCAATGCACACGGAACCAGCACCGAGCTTAACGACTCCAGTGAAACCAAAGCAATCAAGACGTTGCTTGGTGAACGTGCCTATGATGTGCCGATTAGCTCGACCAAATCGGTGACAGGCCATCTTTTGGGTGGCGCAGGCAGCGTCGAGGCGATTTTCAGCATTATGAGTATCATCGATCAGTTTATTCCACCAACGATGAACTACACGGTTCCCGACCCGATTTGCGATCTGAACTACACGCCAAACAAAGGGGTATCGCACCAGATCGAAACGGTGATGAGCAATTCATTCGGTTTTGGTGGACATAACGCAGTATTGGTGATCGGGAAATACAAGGCCAATGGCAAGTAAAAACGGACAACATGCCTCCGTTGAGATGGATGGATCTGAGCAATTCATCAGATCCAACGGGTCAAACGGTGCAGTACCTTATACGAATGGTAACGGCTCCCATACGAACGGGGCAACGGCACCCACGAATGGATCGCGTCCAAAGGAACGGCCTCAACTGCGTGGCTGGCGGGCAACCGGGCTGCTGCGCTTCGCACACGTTGTTGGCTGGGGCATGAAGGTTCCCGATGGCGTGCTAACCAATTTCGATCTGGAGGCGATTGTCGATACCACTGACGAATGGATTCGCAAAGGCACAGGTATCCGTGAACGGCGTATTGCAAGCGAACGCGAGTCGGTGGTAACGCTTGGTTTTGAGGCGGCGCGGTTGGCACTGGCCCGCGCCGATGTTCTGCCCAGCGAACTTGAATTGATCATTGTAGCAACCTCCACGCCCGAAGATGTCTATCCTAGCAGCGCCAGCAAGATCCAGAACTTGCTGGGCGCGACTCGGGCGGGGGCGTTTGATTTGAGTGCGGCTTGTTCGGGCTTCGTCTATGCGTTGAATATGGCGGTGCAAGCCATCCGATCAGGTAGTATCGACACGGCGATTGTGATCGGTTCAGAAGTCAATACGCGGGTGCTAGACTGGTCTGATCGCAGTACGTGTATCCTGTTTGGCGACGGCGCTGGGGCAATCGTGTTGCAGGGGCGCGATACGCCGGGCGGAATGCTATCCTGCATCCTCGGCTCAGATGGATCGGGCGCAGAACTGCTGGGTATTCCTTCTATCGGGCGTGCTGTTCAGCCGGATAGCCATCTGCTCAACAAGATCCACATGAACGGGCGAGAAGTATTCCGTTTTGCCACGCATATCATGAATGAGAGCATCAAAGAGGCTGTCGCCAAAGCGGGCTTATCTTTATTGGATATAGCGCTGATCGTGCCGCATCAAGCTAATCAGCGGATAATCCATGCAGCAGCGCGAGATCTGAAAGTGCCTGAAAGTCTGTTTTATTCCAATATCGAGCGCTACGGCAACACCTCTGCCGCCTCGATTCCGATTGCCTTATGCGAAGCCGAACACGACAAACGCATCAAACCTAACGATAACATTGTGCTGGTTGGCTTTGGTGGCGGCCTGACATGGGGTGCAGCGGTGATCCAATGGCAGGTTGTGCCGCAGAAAGCGCCGCAAGGGCTGGCGTTCCGGCTCTCGGAAAGCCGCCGCGAAGCCGAGTATATTCTGGCCTTTTGGCGTGGGCGGTTTATGACCCGCTATCGTCGTATCGAAGCCCTTATCGCTGGGTCGCCAACGAAGGTTGATGGCAAGAACGGCAAAACGGGTAAGGGCGATAAGTCGGACAAAACCGATAAAGGGCGCGATTGGCGCAACCCAGAGGGGACTCCGCCAGAGCGCGTTGCGGAACGGGATCGGGATAAAACGTTGCCCTAAGCGCCAAAGGTGAAATAGGAATCCACATCATGACAAGCGAGAGTCGAGACGCATTGGCTGCGATTCGCGAGTTTGCGCTGGGTTTGCCAGAAGCCTATGAAGAATTTCCTTGGGGTGAGCGTGTCGCCAAGGTGAATAAGAAGATCTTTGTGTTTTTGGGCATAGATGACGAACGCGACGAAAATCTTGCTTTCAGTGTCAAACTGCCGATCTCTAATGAGGATGCGCTAAACTTCCCCTTTACTAAGCCGTCTGGCTACAACTTGGGCAAAAGTGGCTGGGTGAAAGTGAGCCTCTTTTCAAGCGAACCGCTGCCTGTAGATCTCTTTCTGCGTTGGGTTGAAGAAAGCTATCGTGCTATTGCGCCAAAGAAACTTATAGCACAGCTTAAATCCGTGCAGCATCCCCACGATCTTTGATTCATTCCCTAGCAAACGTCTGGATCGCCGGCGATGCTACGGCTTAGCTTGCAACGCCTCTGCCACCGCCACGAGATCGGCGGCACACGCAGGCGGGATCTGATCGCTGGTTAGCGTTTTGACGGCGCTGATAATGGCGGGTAGCTGTTTCGTGTCCAGCTTAGCGGTGAGTGACTGCTGCACATCGGGTTTGGTGCAGCGCTTGGTGAGGGCTTGGAGTTCGTCAGTCGAAGGAAATGGGACAATGACGCGAATAGCATTGTTGCTCGAAATAGCCACATTGCCAATAGCTACTCTACTGCCATAAGCGCTCCAAGCAACTGCATGGATAGGACTCGACGTTTTAATCTGCATACTCCCCAAAAGTTGTTTTGTAACAACATTCCACTCATGGAAGATTCCATCAGCAGTCATGCTAAACAACCTAGTGCCATCGGCATTAAATGTTAAATCTTCTATGCCGCTTGTGTCCCAACCGACGCTCTGATTATCAACGCGCAAATCAGCAATAATCTGTCTTTTCGAAATATCCCAAATTCGCACTAAGCCGTTTAGACTTCCTGAAGCAATTTGCGTCCCATCGGGATTCCAAGCGATACGATAGATGTTGTAGACAGGATCGTATGCTTTGCCGCTAGATTCAGGGGCAACTAGATCATATAAATAAGCTAAGGTTGTTCCATCAAAGATCCGTACTACCCCTAATGCGACTGATACTGCCAATTTGCTCCCGTCAGGACTCCAAGCCAGCCAAACGCTTGTACCGGCAGCGCGACTTTCCAGAAGCGTTCCCAGCGTATCCCAGATTTTTAGCTTCCCCATTTCCGCTTCTACAGAAATACTTAGAATTCTCTTGCTGTCAGGACTCCAACCGAGAGCAAGTACCTGTTCTATATTGCTAGGAAAGTCGGTCAACATTTTTCCAGTAGCTATATCCCAGATACGCAGACGGCGATCCAAGCTAGCAGTTACTAATTGGCTACCATCAGGTTTCCAAGCTAAAGCAGATACTTTATCAGTATGTGCGTGCCAATTTCTAATGAATTTACCTGTGGCTGCATCTTGAATATAGACGGTTCCATTGGAGCTACCTATTGCTAGTTTGCTGCCATCAGGACTCCATGCAACGGCAGAAACGGAGTTAGTCGGGATTTGAGCCAGTGCCTTTATCAGAGGCAAGGTTGCGGCGAGCGCAAAGATAATGCTGGATAGCGCGAGAAATATGCGCTTGCGTGCAGCGTATTTGGGCAGCATGATCTTCTCTTGGCTAGGTGGCTATTATTTTTAGAGCATAACGCAGCTTTGTAGTTATCTTATGGAGCGTAGGGAAAACGTAGCGTGTTCGCTGAATTGAACGATCAGGGGCGCTTTTTGACACGAGGCCGATTTTCGACACGCACAACAAAGCGTAACCCTGTCCAGATCGCGTTAATGGCGCACATCTTGTTATCCACTAGACCTGTTGCCAACCCAATCGGCTGCACGATCTCGAAGGTAAGATCCGTTGGGACTTTCGAGGCTTTCTTAGGCCATGCCACCCACAACATTCCAGTTGGGATCAGCCGTGCCGCCAATAATTCAAAGCGTTCCCTGAGTTCGCCCTCGCGCTCAACAAATAGCAGCACTATATCCAGCGGATCACCGGAATCTTCGATCAGAGTAGCATCCGGCGGAAGCGTACCAAGTTCCTCCACAAAGCCTTGAGGTGGATTGATTAGTAGCAGGCGCGATCCCAACTTCATGCCCAACTTAGTCACAAGCGGCGTTTTCGAGTAATCTGGCATGAGCGACATCCCTCTATTGCCTATTTACTCTGGCTAATCTGCGTGACTGCATCGTTTGCTGCCGTATCCGCCGATTTACGGGCTGAGATCACATCCTCGAAGGCTTTTTGCAAGGCTGCCGCGACATCGGGATCAATCGTATCGGTAGGAGGGGCAGCCACTTGTTCCAGCAGCGATCCGGCAAATTTGGCATAGCTAGTTTCGTTGTCATTACTGCCAATATTGACCCAAGATGCCAACGCCGAACGTCGTGAGGGCAGTACTCCCAACGTCTGCGTGAATTGTCCCTGATGATCGGTGCGCAACAACCATGCCAGCACGTCTAAGGCACGAGTTTGCCGATCAACATTGGTTGTCGTCACGACCCATAACCAACCATTTAGCGGCGTGACAATCGTGTTAGAGGGCAGCGGCAGCGGCGCAGCATTCACGGCGGGCAGAGCAGCATGTTGTGCCAGAAACATGGTGGAATTGACTTGCACCATGTTGGTCTTACCCCCCGTCAGCAAAGGCCAATATTGTGTGGGGCTGGTGTAATCCAGCAGCGAAGGGCCAGCCAGTTTCGCGGCAACCGCCTGTTCATAGTAATGTAGTACGGTTCGCAACGGATCAACGTCGAGAATGCGCGTCCCCTTCTCATCGGCAATGCGCCCCCCCGCGCTGATATACTGTGCCAGCAGCGCCGTATTAACGCCTTTGGTAACCCCCGCCGGAAACAGATAGGTTTGTCCAGTGGCAATGAGATCATCCAGCGTGTGTGGCGGATTGGTTAGGGCGGTAGAGCGATAGGCGGCGTGTTCGATCTCCAGCGAGTAAGGAATGCCATACTGCACACCATTGATCTTACCAAGCGCCAGCCCCGACGCATACAGATCATCCACCGCCAGCGCGTCACTATCGACAGGTTCAACCAGTTTGCTAGACACTGCCTGCACCAGATCGTCCCGCCGCATCAGCGCCAGATCGGGCATAACAGACGGCGCGGCGACGCTGCCACTCCGCAATGTCTCGTAGATCCCGCCGAGTCCATCGTTGCGTTTGACCCGCAGCGTGATCGTTTTACCATTCGCCAACCGATACTCATCAAGCTGTTCAGTCAAGATCTGTTCAGCAGGCGATCCGTTGACTGGATAGAGCGCAGCAGGCCACCAGATTAGCACCGTTTCGGGCAGTTCTGTCGGTGTAGGACCAGCTTGCCGGGTGGAGGTAGCAGGCGTTGCCAAGCTTCCCTCTGCCGTATGAGGCAGCGTCGGCAGGACTGGAGCCGAGGTAGGTGTTCTGGGTAAACTTGCCACTTTATCAGTGCCGCACGCACTCAGCAAGAGCACCAGACTTACCAGCATCGGACAGCCAACGTGATACAAACGATTCAAGTTAGCGTTTAGCGTTCGGCGCAATATTTTTCGTAAGCCGCCGCGTCCATTAGCTTATCCAGTTCCGATAGATCCGTCGGCTGAATTTTGATAAACCACCCTGCACCATACGGATCTTTATTGACGTTTTCGGGAGTATCTTCAATCGTATCATTAAGCGCGGTAATCGTTCCAGTGATCGGCATGTGCATATCCGAAGCCGCTTTTACGCTTTCGACAGTGCCGAAGCGTATCCCCGCTTGAATCGACTCACCGACCTGTGGCAGTTCAACATAGACGACATCGGAGAGTGCGTCCTGCGCGTAATCGGTTACGCCAATAATCCCCTCACCGTTCTCGACTTTGATCCATTCGTCGCTGGTGGTGTATTTCAAATCGCTAGGAATAGACAACTTTGCCATTCAGAATGCTCCTTTATCGGATTGTGAGGGTTATTCTGTTCCCCCGGAGTGTTAGCACACAAGATTACCAGTTAGACGTGACGAATTCAACGATTCACCTCGCCCCTAGCCTCTCTCCGAATTTCCTGAACGAACAGACCCGGTTATAATCTCGCCTTCTGTACCGCGCCCGTTCGTTCAAAAGAGACCCACTACGTGATGCTACCAACGGTTACAACACTTCCACGCCGCCTCGAATGGGCTGCGTTAGCCATCGTATTGATCCTTGCCGCTGTGCTGCGCTTGGGTATGCCCGGTGTGGTCGAATTCAAGCTAGATGAGGCCAACCTATCGCTGCTATCGCTAGATATGGTTCATGGGCGCAGCTTCCCGCTGCTTGGCATTGACTCGTCAGTAGGTATCCGCAATGCGCCAGTGAGCGTGTATATCATGGCCTTGCCCTATCTATTCAGCAGTAGTCCCGTGCTAGCAACGAGCTTCGTTGGCCTATTAAACGTCATCGCGGTAGGGTTTGTCTACGCATTGGCGCGGCGCTACTACGGTTCAATCGCGGCAATTGTGGCGAGTCTGTTGTATGCCGTTGGCCCATGGGCGGTGATCTATTCGCGCAAGATATGGGCGCAGGATATGCTGCCCGTCTTTATCTTGCTGACGATTGGATGCGGGTTGCTGGGCTTTGTCGAGGGGAAACGGTGGGCACAACTGCTGTGTTTGCCGCTGCTAGCCGTCACCGGGCAAATCCACTATGGCGCAATTGTGCTGATCCCGGCAATCCTCTATCTGATCTTTGTGGGGCGCAATCGGCTGTCGCGCTGGTTTCTATTTAGCTTTGTCCTAACCGTCCTCGTGATTTTACCGTATGCGATTGGGGCAAGGCAGGCTTCGCTGCTTGCGCCAGAAAATCTGCAAAAAGTGCTCGCACCGGGCAATCGAACCCGTGCTATCACGTTTTCTGAGTCGGCTTTGCAATTTTCGGCAACCACGATTGCCGGAAACGGGTTAGACTTCGTAACTGGCTCGCAAGCATGGCAGCAGTTTTCTGCGTCTGTAGACAATATCACGCCGCTGTTTGACCTGCTGCCTTGGTTGGTTGTTGCCGCTGGATTGTGGTTGGTGGTACGTGCCATCCGCAGCCGCAACTCACGCACACCTGTTGACTTGACTTTGCTGCTGTGGCTGGTGGCAACACCGCTGGTCTTCTCGTTCACTTGGACTGCCGTGTATCAGCACTACATGATCCCGCTGATCCCGGTGGCTTATCTGGTAATTGGGATCGCTGTTGCTGATGTGTGGCGCGGGCTATCGAGCAATGTTGCGGCACGCCGACTCGTCTTTGCTATAGGCGGGTTGGCGCTGGTAGCGTTTGTTGGTGTGCAATGCTGGGTCAATTTTGCGCTGCTCAATTTTGTCAGTGTCACCGACACAAAGGAAGCATTTGTAACTCCGCTAGGCGATTACATACCGATCCGCGATGAGATCTTGGCGGAACATCCGCAGAATATGTTGGCAAAACTTGACGGGCAGTTCATCGGCTTCCATGACGAGGCTACCGAGTGGAATGTGCTGCTCTATGATGTCCCCTCAATACGTTATACAGACAAAATGACCGATGTATACCCGGCGGAAAAAGCGCTGCTGATCTCGCATGATTGCACGGCGACGACTCGAAACTTCACGCTACGCCCTGGCGATAAATGCTATGCCTTGAGTACCGTTGGCGCTGACGATCTCGATCTCACGGCCTATCATCCGGTCAACGAGGCCAAGTTGACTTTTGCCAACGGCGCACGCATCACCGCCTATCGCTGGGAACCAGACTCCGCTTGCCTGTCTGTCGTGTGGACAATCAACGGTCCCGCGCCCAAAGAGGATTTTGGCTTTTCGGTTCACTTGCTCAATGCCAACAAGGAAAAGATTCTGCAAAGCGATGATCTTTCGTGGCGGGGACGTTACTGGCGCAAAGGCGATACAGTGGTCAAACACTTTTGCCTGAAAGATGGTATGGAACGCAAGGGTGAGATCGCTGGCGTGCGGCTCGGTATGTACTTACACGAGGATACCGCCGAAGGACCAAAGTTCTACAATCAGGATTTGTACGATGTCAATGGGGCAGTCACTGGACAGCAAATCGAGATCATGTTTGGCGCGAAGTAGCAGCAGTATCCACTTTCGTCAGCGTGGTTTCGCACCCCAATGGATAGCAATTGTATTAAACATAAAACGCTTGAATTGAACATCCTCAAAGCCAGCCTCGCGCATCAATTGAGCCAGTGCTTCAGGAGTTTTGAAACCTACCGTCGATTTGGGCAAATAGGTATAGGCATCGCGCTGACCCGTTAACAGGGTGCCAATCGTGGGGATGATCACCGTTAAGTAGAACAGCAAAAACGGACGCAGCCAATTATCCGGCGGTGGAGTGGTATCAAGACAAACCATGCGCCCGCCGGGTTTGATCACCCGCCGCTGTTCTGCCAACGCACGCGGAATGTCGATCACGTTACGGAGCAAGAAACCATGTGTTACCGCGTCAAAGCTCTGATCGGCAAACGGCAAATTGAGCGCATCGGCGGCAGACCAGCGTACACGCCCCCCACCGGGACGTTTTTGCCCGAATAACATCATCATCGGTACGAAGTCTGCGCCGACTGCGGTGACTCCTTCGATCTGCGCCAGCGCCTCGAAAGCAATGTCGCCCGTCCCTGTCGCGATGTCTAGCATCTTGCCGTTGATCGGGATCTGGGCTTGCTGAATAACAAAGCGCCGCCAAATGCGATCAAAGCCGCCTGTCATTATCTTGTTCATCAAGTCGTAGCGGGGCGCGATACGGCTAAAAATATCGCGTACTGCGTTGGCGCGTGCCTGTCCGCTGAGTTTTTCCATACTTAAACTATCGATCCTTGTGTGGTATCTCTACAATGATTGTCAATAAGCATTAATTGCTCAGTGCGGCGAGGGTGCTGAGGGAAAGTACTCTAAACACAAACGCCTGATCCATAAAATCAGGCGTTTATCAAGGGGTGTGACTCCGGGGGGACTCGAACCCTCAACCAATTGATTAAGAGTCAACTGCTCTACCATTGAGCTACGGAGCCAATACTGTTTTCTCATTACGCTCGTAGATTCTAGCATGGTTGCCCTCTCTGTCAACCCCAAATTAACTCATGAATTGTTAGCGGGCGATTTCCCATGCCAGATGGTTGAGTTCGGGTAGGATCAACTTTTCCAGCGCAAGTTGGACGGCTTTGGGCGAACCCGGTGTAGAGAAAACCAATTTTCCCCGGAAGGTTCCCGCTGTAGCACGACTAAGCATTGCTGCTGCGCCGACCTGCTGGTAACTGAGCATTCGGAAAATTTCCCCAAAACCGGGCAGAGTCTTTTCCAGTTTGCGAGCGATCACGTCAAATGTGGTGTCACGGGGCGCGATGCCTGTTCCGCCGTTAAAGATAATCAGTTGCACACCGGGAATGGCTGCCATATCGTTTAGTGCTGCTTCCACCTGATCCGGCTCATCTTTGACAATACGGTAGCCGACCACCTTGTGTCCCAGTGTGGTGAACTGTTCACGCAGATAAATCCCGTTCGTGTCGTTTTCAGGTACGCGGGTATCGCTCACTGTGACCAACGCCACACTAACCGCGCCATGTCCAGCGGCTTCGCGATGTTGTTCTACACTCATCGTACATCGATCCCTTCATCTAGCCCCGGTAGTAGGGGTGTTTTTTTGGAAAGTGCACTCGTAACAAATTGGTAGCGATGATGAACCGTTAGTCCAAAACGTTGCAGTGCATCAACATGTTGGGCTGTTCCATAGCCCATATTGTGATCCCAGCCATATACCGGAAATGTTGCATGGAGATCCTGCATGATACGGTCACGAGTCACTTTGGCAATGATCGAGGCAGCGGAGACGGCTTGTTCGGTCTGGTCGGCGCGTACCAGAGATCTCACGCGCCGTGCCTTGCGGCCTAGATTGGTCAGTTTCAGGTTGCCATCGACGATATAACGCTCCGCTTCCATGCCCACAATGAGTCGCTCGAAGGCCGCACGATTCGCCCAACCGATCCCCTGTCGATTGATGTCTTCTACCGATACAACCTCGACCCGTGTTGCCAATGCGAACTCATGGATATAGCTAATAACCGCTTCTCGCTGGTGAAGGCTCATCTTCTTGGAGTCACCAAACTTGAGCTTGGGAAACACCTCAGTGAACACGAAATCGGCGGGAAAGATGACTGCCGCCGCAACCAACGGCCCTGCCAGCGGCCCACGCCCCGCCTCATCCAAACCGCATATTTGTTCGTTTGTCACCACATCAACTCCTGCGGGACTACGTTATAATTCGTGATTATGTTAACTTCTATGCTTAATTCTACCACCTTCCTCACCCTAAGTCGCTCTCTATGCAGTGGAGAGAGGCTTGAAAATCGTCTGATTCTCCCTCTCCATTGCATAGAGAGGGGGCTAGGGGCTGAGGACAATAATTTACAACACTCCTGCTACACGAGGCAGCAGCCTTGACGCGGCTAGCCTTGGTTCACGACTGGCTGAACCAGATCGGCGGCGCAGAAGATGTGCTAACCGAACTGGTGGCGCTCTATCCTGACAGCCCGCTGTATACCAGCATTTATTGGCGTGACGCGATGCCTGCCGCGTGGCGCAACTGGCCTATCCACACGCTGTGGATGGACAAATTGCCCGGAATCTACCGTCATCACCAGCCATATCTACCACTCTATCCGGTGGCGTTCGGCGGGTTGGATCTCTCCGCTTATGATGTCGTACTCTCTAACAAAAGCGGATTCTGTCACGGAGTCAAAACCGGGGCAAACACGATCCATATCTGCTACTGTTTGGCTCCCACACGCTATGTTTGGCAGTACAATGCTTATGTGCAGCGTGAACGATTAGGGCGCAGTGTTCAAGTGGCAATCTCACCGCTGATTAAGGTTCTGCAACAGTGGGACTATGCCGCCGCGCAGCGCGTTACCCACTTTATCGCTATCTCGACAGACATTCAGGAGCGCATTAAACGCTACTATAAGCGCGACTCAGTGGTGATCTATCCACCCGTAGAGGCTGCCCAGCGTTTTGCCATAGCGGAGACTATCGAAGATTACTATCTGGTAGTGTCACGACTGATCCCTTATAAGCGCATTGAGCTTGCGGTTGAAGCCTGTACACGCTTAAATCTCCCGCTGATCGTGGGCGGAACCGGGCGAGATCACGAACGGCTGGAAGCGCTCGCGGGGCCAACCATCAAGTTTATTGGCTACGTACCGGATGCCGATTTGCCGGGGCTGATGGCTCGCTGCAAAGCTTTTATCTTTCCCGGCCTCGAAGACTTTGGGATTACACCTGTGCAGGCACAAGCGGCAGGTCGCCCAGTGATTGCCTATCGCGGCGGTGGGGCGCTAGATACCGTGATCCCCGGCGTCACAGGTGAGTTCTTCGATACTCTCACAGTAGAATCATTGATGGATGTGTTGCAGCAATTCGAGGCGGCTCATTATGATCCCACCACAATTCGCCAACATGCGTTAAAGTTTGACAGTGCGGTATTTCGACGCGAGATTACGTTATTTGTCGAGCAGGCTATCAATCGCAATCGCAATCATCTAGCGGAGTAAAAGGCATGGAGCTTAAACAATTGTGGGCAGTGGTGCTGCGGCGTTGGTGGTTGATCGTGCTGCCTGCATTGGTAGCGCTGGTTCTGACCCTACCCGCGTTACGCCAGATTGTCTCGCCGCCGTCGGGCTACGCAGTCACGATCCGCTTCACGGCAAGCCAAGTGCCATCTGCCACCGCGACACAGAGCTTTCAAGATCAGAGCTATATTCCTTGGCTCGCCTCCGAATACGCGGTGAATGCGCTGGCGATGTGGATGCGAACCGATTCGTTTGCCCGCGAAATCGTGGATAATTTGAAAGCACAGGGCAAATCTTATGATGTCGAGACGGTTCGGAGCGCCATCAGCAATACCGACAACGCCCGCAGCATCATGACGTTGTATCTGGTGTGGCCTGATCCCGACGAGATCAAGTTGTTCGCACAAGCCGCCACCGAAGTCTTACAGAAACGGAATCAGGTGTACTTCCCGCAGTTTGGAGCGCAAGGGGCAGTTGTCACGCCGATGGATGCCGTGATCGTGACTCGTGTGCCAGCGGCGCTAGCGACCCGACTCCAACCGCTGTTTCGCATCCTGATCGGGTTGGCTGTGGGATTAGTGCTGGCCTTTCTCGCTGAATATCTCGACCCGACGATTCGCAACCGCAGAGAAGTTGAAGCGCTCGATCTGGCGGTCATCGCGGAAATCCCGCGCCACTGAAGTTTAGGGCTTGGACGATAAGAGGAAAATAGCTAATGGATTTGCCAACCTACTACAATCCAGCAAGGGTATTTGAGCTAACCGAGCCTAACCTACCCGCTGCCTATCAAGCAGGGCTGGCGGCATTCCAACGTCCAGCCAGTGAAGATAAATCACGCCTTCTATTATGGCTGGTCGATGTCCAGATCGACTTTGTATTTCCTTCACCAATCGGGCGGCTGCCTGTGCCTGATGCGCTCAACGATACGCGGCGGACTGTCGAGTGGATGTATCGTAATGTCCAGAGTCTCACGCACATTACTGCTTCGCTGGATACACACATGCCATTCCATATCTTCTATCCGAGCTGGTGGAAGAACGCACAAGGCGAACATCCTGCGCCCTATACGGTTATCTCGGCGGAAGATGTACATAAAAAGGTGTGGATACCCATCACAGAGCCAGATTGGTCAGTGTATTATGTGGATACATTGGAAAGTGTCGGCAAAAAGCAGTTGATGATCTGGCCTTTTCACTGCATGGAAGGCACTGCGGGACGGGCGCTCGTTCCGGCACTATCCGAGGCGATCATGTATCACAGCGGCGCACGCATGGATCAGCCTACCTATTTGACCAAAGGCACGATTGCTCACACCGAGTTCTATTCGGTGGTCGAGCCGGAAGTGAAATATCCAGCCCATCCTGATGGCGGCGTGAACGTCAAGTTCCTAGAAAGTGTCGCGGAGTTTGATCTGATCTATGTAGCAGGGCAGGCACGCAGCCATTGTGTCCTAGAGACGATGAACTCAGTGCTACGCCATTTTAGTGCGCGACCTGAGATCATCAGTAAGCTACGCTTTCTCGACGATTGCACGTCGTCCATCACGGGGTTTGAACAGGTCACTGAGGAGCGTTTACAGCAGTTTGTCGCACAGGGAATGCGTCTAGTAACGTCTACCGATCCGATTGGCTAAAGACGATTATATGATAGCGAGGATTTGCGTATTCTAAGAAGTGTACGCACAATAAGGGCTATTATCCAAACCTTATCCAAATCAAGCCGTACATAAAAACCTATGCAAGCACAGTATGCTGATACATTCCGCGAGTCTGTTATCTCTGTTCTGGGTGCGCCACCCGATCCAGCGCCATTAGAACCTGAAGTCCTCGATATTGAAGCAGGCGATGGCTTCCGTCGGGAGCATCTCAAGTTTCAGGTGAGTACTGGTGATGTCAGCTATGCTTACCTACTGATCCCGAACGATTTGCGTTCGGCAACACCGACGGTGTATGTCCATCATCGCCACAACAACAGTTTCAAACTTGGTAAATCCGAGGTCGTTGGGCTGGCGGGCGACAAAAACTACGCGCTCGGTCTGGAACTGGTCAAGCGCGGATATGTCGTGTTTGCGCCGGATGCTATCGGCTTTGGCGAACGCCGTTCCCCCAACAGCGATGGTGACAGCTTCGATCTGGCTTACAGCTTTAATCAACTTGCGTTGCGCCTGCTGCGCGGCGAAACGCTGCTCAAGAAAGTGTTGTGGGATGTGAGTCGCGGGATAGATTATCTCGAAACGCGCACCGAGGTTGATTCACGCTTCATCGCCTTTATGGGCGTTGGCTACGGCGCGAAGATGGCGTTGTGGTCGGCAGCGTTGGAACCCCGTATCCGGGCAGCGGTAGCTCATCAAGGGGTCGTCACGCTTCGGGAACAACTGCGGCGCGGCGATTGGTTCGAGGCCGAGTTTATTGTCCCTCGGCTAATGCAGGTGGCAGACGCACACCACATTCTAAGCATGATTGCGCCACGGGCCTTTCTGCTTTCCAACACCGAAGTGGACGCACAGAAGCCCGATGCTGCCGAAATCTATCAGAAGATCAAGCCTGTCTATGATGGGCAAGGAGCAGCTAATCGCGTCACGTTTTACAACTATCCGCCCAATAACAACTTTACGCCAGAGATGCGCGTCAATGCCTACAATTGGCTAGATACGTGGATGAAACCGTTCTAGGCTGTTAGAACTCTACGATATTGTCATGAATCCAGAGCTTTGGCTCAAATCAGGGGAGTGGCTTTCGATTGGCGGACATCGTTTGTTTGTTCGCTCCGTTGGGCGAGGAATGCCTGTATTGGCACTCCACGCTTTCCCCACGTCAAGTTACGATTATTCACGTCTCGTGCCGTTACTTTCCAACCACTACCACTTAATTTTGTTTGATTATCCGGGTTACGGGTTTTCGGATAAATCCCCGGTTCATCCCTATTCACTGTTTGAGTGTGCTGACCTTGTGAGTGCTGTCGCTGCTCACTTTGGAATACAGCGGGCGTATCTGCTGGCTCACGATATTGGGAGTTCAATCGCCCTCATTGGGTTGCTGCGACAATCCCTCAGCATTAAGAAGCTCATCCTAATGAATGGCAGCGTGGTCAGTATTCAATTCGAAGATCTGACGATGCGGCTCATACAGAGAACACTGTTACATCCTACACTCGGCCCTTGGATCGGGAAATTGGGGCTAATCAACAGAGCATTCTTTGCATCGACAACCAAAAAGCTGTTTTCTTATCCACTGTCGCGACAAGAACTTGATGACTTCTGGTCAATCATCACTTACAACAATGGATCTCAGCTTTATCCTGTGCTGATGCGTTATATGCTAGAAAGATGGCAGTACCAATATCAATGGCTTGATGCGCTCAAAGAGTATCCGGTGCCCCTAACTTTGATCTGGGGACAGGCTGACCCAATTGCTAGGCCAGCCGTTGCAGATATAGTCATGTCCTATCTTCCTGAAGCTATCTATATACGCCTAGCGGGTGTCGGTCATTATCCTCACTGGGAAACACCCGAACTTGTGGCAGAAGTGGTCAAGCATGTATTTGGGTAATCATCTCGCCTGTACTGCACAACTTCTGCATCCATTTGTCCTTGCCATGTTTTAATGTACATTTGCAAATCCCCTAACGCTGATAGGATCGGGTACTCCAGTGTTGCGGGTCGATTCTTCTCTATAAAAAAATGGCCTATCCAAGCGTAAGCGTAAGAGGAGATAACCGCGAATACTGCAAGTTTTACGCTACGCCGCAAGAACGCTAAGGTAAGCCAGAAAAAAAGATTGTTGGTTCCCCAGAAATGTAGTTTTCGATTTAGTGGATTAGCATGTTCCGAAACATAGTAAGGCCAAAAATCCTCGAAATGTTGATACCGTTGGCGGCTCATAATCTAACTTTCTACTGGCAGTATTCTCAATAATAATTATCCAATTTTATCATGGCTACGATAAAGGTATATACATGGCGTAAGATAGGTATATCGTCAGAATGGGAAAATCCATGTGAATATCTGGATTATTGGTGCAACCCTATTCAGCTTGGGACAGTTTGCCTTTTATATCATCTGTACGCCTGAGAGTATGCCGCGCCCAATTGTTCCATCCCGCTTCGATAAAATAATGGCCTCAGGCTTATATAGCCTTGCCTATTTGTTATCACTGCTGCGATTGCCTTTTGCTATACCTCCTTATGGTCTCAAGCTGTTCGGCGTGTTTGTACTAAAAAAACATTATCAAGTCTCACATTATGTTGCGATATTCGAGATGTTCCGAGTTCTAGGAGACATCATAAATTGGGCGATTGGGATCGTTATTGTTGAACATATTGTGATTATTGCACCTGCTCTCAAGCTAGTGCTTTATCCAAGTATTTTTGCAGAAGCACTTCGGCTGTTTAGCGAAAAAGGGCAAATGATTTTCAGCGTATGCTGGCAATGCTTACCTCATCGTCACATTGCAGATTACCTTCAGCGGGAACTTGATCATACTAAACCTGACTGTGCGTTAAGCAATTATTTGCTTCGATATTGCCATTATTACATATTGGATGATGAACAGCGTATTCAGTTCATTTTGAGTACGCTTCGCTGTTATGCTGCGGCTGACCCAGAGCTATTGACCAAGCTAGCTTATCTTTCCACCCTGCGAACTGTACCGTCCTCTTGTGGGATACGGGGCGGTTACGTGCGTGATGTGGCACGCGGCGAAGTTTTTATTCATCAATCATGGACATCTGATCCTTGGTTATTGATAGGACAGGCTTTACGGCGTAGTCCTTGGCTATTCGATCCTCGCTTCTTACGCAGGCCATTCTATTATCGCACCGAGGCCAATCGGCTGGCAACGCTTTTCGTGTTTACCCATGCCCGCTATAGTCCAACCTACGCGCTTTATCAGTTTGGACATGAAATTAAGGCCGCACGTTATGACTTCTTTTATCGTGTCTTGCGGTGGTTCAAAATTGATATTGAACCCAAAATCCAAGCCGACGGTACTTTCCCATTCGATCAGGGTATTTCGTGGCTTAAAACGATGCTATTTGGTGCTCAGCCCGCCAGACAACTACCTTTGTGGCAAGATCAAGATGTAATAATGGATGTCAGAAAGCGTATATTGGATGGGGAAAAACTCGTGGTTCTTGACATTGCAGTGCAATATACCTACCCACTGAAATATGTTGAGGAAGTTTTGATGGATCTCATAAATAATCCTTAGACAGCAATCTCTATACTTGAAGGCTAAAGAATTTTTACTAGGGTTTCACAATATGTACTGAGCAATATTGATTACTTCGGCTTGGGCAACCGTAGAAAATCAAGCAGGCTTGCGCCGACCTGTGGTGCATCGCCTGCACTG
Organism: Chloroflexota bacterium; assembly: GCA_040007395.1. Classification (GTDB taxonomy): domain Bacteria; phylum Chloroflexota; class Anaerolineae; order Aggregatilineales; family UBA2796; genus DATGFK01. The sequence continues at coordinate 2,313 of JBDTVG010000233.1, read as the reverse complement.
AAAATGATCACCACATCGCCCGGATGTACTTCGCGCTGTAAGATTGCCGCTGTAGCGCTGAGATCGCCGCTGTAGCGCACATCGGAGTGGCCTGCAAGAGTCGCTATCTGCGCGAGATCGCTGCCAGTGGGATCGCCAGCAGTGGGTTTTTCGCGTGCCGCGTAAATGTCTGTGATGAGTACATGATCCGCGTCGGGGAAAGCAGTAACAAAACTGTCGGCAAGCGTGCGAGTGCGGCTGTAGGTGTGGGGCTGCCACACCGCCCAGATCGCCGCCTGTGGATAGCGTTGGCGAGTCGCCTGTAACGTGGCACGGATCGCCGTTGGGTGGTGGGCGTAATCGCTCAGCACGGATACGCCACCCGCTTGACCCATCAACTCGAAGCGCCGCCCCGTCCCCGCGAAAGTTGCCAGCGGCGGGATCGCCTTATCGAGATCTCCAGTCAGAGCATAAACCGCTGCCAACGCTGCTAACGTATTGAGAATATTGTGTGTCCCCGGCAAGGCAGAAACGACCCGCTGATTCATGTCGCTATGATGCAGGGTGAATACCGTCTCGCCGGGATTGGCCTGTTCGAGGGTGGCTGACCAGTCGGCCTCTGGATTTGTTATCCCATAAGTGATTACGGGCAAACCCGCTGATCGACGCTCTTCTGCTAATGTCAGAGCGTTGGGATCGTCGTCGCAAGCAATCAGTAATCCGTCGTTGGGCAGCAAGGCGACAAACTCGCGAAAAGACCGCATCACATCTGCTAGCGTCGGGAAAATATCCGGGTGATCATGTTCGATATTGGTAATCACGGCGATATGGGGGGAGAGTCCGAGGAACATCCCGCCGTATTCGTCCGCTTCAACCACGAACGCGCTACCTTGCCCAACATGAGCATTATCGCCCGTGCTGTTGAGCATCCCGCCGACAATATACGACGGATCTTGGCCCATCTCACGCAGCAAATGGATAATCAGGGCAGTGGTGGTGGTTTTGCCATGTGTCCCGGCAACCGCGATCTGAGTTTTTTCGGGCAGCAGATATTTGAAAAATTCACGGCGAGTCAGGATCGGCAGTCCTGCTATTTTTGCCGCTGCGATTTCGGGATTGTCGTCTTTGACAGCGGATGAGATAAAGAGCGTTGTCGCCCCGGCAATATTCTTAGCAGCGTGACCCTCATAAATCGTCGCACCCGCACTTTGCAGCGCCCGTGTCGTGCCATTCGATTGACGATCTGAACCGGAGACAGTGACTCCGCGTTGCAGCAGCAAGCGGGCAATGGCGGACATGCCCGCGCCGCCGATGCCGATAATATGTATATGGTTATTTTCGCCGAGTGGCGAAGCTGGATCAGGAGTGCTCATGCTAGAGCAAGTTCCTTTTAAAGTAATTTATCAGCGGGAGAAATACATTTTCTTGTTGTTTTTTTTGTTTATTGGGGAATAGATCCCAGCTAGGTGGGAGGTAAAGGTCTAGAAATGCACGAAGATACGGGTTCAGTGAAAATTCTTGGTTGAGCTGAGATTTAACGTAATTTTTTACCAGAGGGTTGCAGTGCTGTGCCAAATGAATATCCCAAGGAAGTGTGTCAAAACTAGGCACAGAAAACACAAGATGCACGTACTCCCTAAACTGGTTTGGTCCTCCCATATCATGAGGACAACATTCACTTTGTTTCATATGAAACGGAATAACACACCATACCTCTAAACCCCACACTGCTATTCCTAGGGCTTCAAGTTCTTGAAGTAGGCTAGGTGCTTGAGTCGGCAGTATGAGAAATTCTTGCTTAAAGAATTGGGTAACAAAATATTTCTCCAATAAACGATTGAGTTTGTTCTCAATCGCATTTTCAGGATTTATGAGGTGTTTCCAATAAGGTGTTTCGGCTAGTTGAATATCAAGTTCTGGGCTAGTAGCAGTTAGCATTATATCTACTTGGCCTTTCTCCTTGCTTACTCGCTAGCTCTGCCTTCACGGATTATGCGCTAGATCATGGCGATAATGACGAACAGGAACAGGACAATCACCAGAATGGTCAGCAGATTGTTTTGCACTAGAAAGATCAGCGGTAGCGATCCGACCAATGCGGCGCTGGCGCTGTTGGGCTGCGGTGCAATGATGAACGGTGCAAACGGATAGGCGGTCACATCGAGAAAGTACCAGATCGACCCGACAATCAGATAGCCATTCACGCCGCCCACGACGAATCCTAGCAATCGTTCTTGCAAGCCTTCACGCCGCCCAGACCACATGCGCCCCTCGGAAAGCCGCGAGGCAGTGCCGGGTGTCTGGTAGGCGAAAAACGTGATGATCAACAGGATT
>JBDTVG010000232.1:0-7442 GCA_040007395.1 Chloroflexota bacterium | reverse complement strand
GCTCTGCCTAACTTTCATCCTTGTGGTTGGTAGGTGTCGGGTGACTAGGTTTTATGTACTCATTGTATGCTTGAACCTGACATTTACGGAGTTTGATCGTTTCGGGCCACGCAGTAAAATTCATACGATTCCCCTTCTTGAGATTGCATTCTGGGCATAATGCTTGCCCGTTTTCTACGATTGTTTCGCCATTCTTACTATACGGCTGAACATGATCGGCGTGCCATCCAATCCCTAGAAGTTTGCCGCATTGTTCACAGCGCCCATCGGCAGCTATATAAAGGCTGTCTCGCTCTCCTTTATTAAACCGTCGTTTCATTCCGGCCTCAAAACAACAAACCGCTTTATCGGCAAAATAGAGAATGCTTACTTATGTACCTTCGACAGTTAAATTATAGCACAGATGTTTTGTTTCGGGTGAGATTGTCTAGCTGAACTTAAGTAGAATCGATCCAATAGTTTGAGTTTAACAAACCATTCCTAATGGACTGCAAAAACTCGCACTACAATAATTGCCCCGCAATCGGGGCTTTTTGTTAAAAAACACGGATGTGCTCCCCTTAATCGCTAACGGATCGCTGCAAAAGTGGGCTTGCGAAATTCGATATTTGGGCGCACTATAACATCCGCTTGGCTTAAAATGTCATGAGGGGAAAACATGCGCTTTGTCCACATCACTGATACCCACATCGGCCCTACCCCGCAGTACCGTGTTCAGGGTCAACTGGCGTTGCCCACACTGGAAGCACTAGTACGCACGATCAATGATTTACCGTTTGAACCCGATTTTATCTTGCATACAGGTGACATTGCGGACGATGGCAGCGAAGCCGCTTATGCGCTAGCCCGTCCGGTACTACAACAACTCAAAGCGCCGATCTTTTATCTGCTCGGCAACCATGACCGTCCCAAGCCAATGCAGCAAGTCTTACTAAGTAAATCGACAGTTGCACAACGGTATGATTATTATGTCAAGCTCAATGGGTTTGGCTTGGCAGTCTTCGACTCACGCGGCCCCACCGATCCTGCCGGGACGTTGACAGCAAATCAACTTAACGCACTGCGCGATTTGTGCCAGCCGAGTGGCCCGCCGCTGATTATTGCGCTGCATCACCAACCTGTCGCGCTCGACGTAGAGTGGCTGGATAACGGGTGGGGCGAGTCACGGATGCAGCTAGACTGTGCGGAGGAGTTTCTGAAAGCCATTGCACCTGCTCGTGATCGTATTCGCGGCGTATTCTTTGGGCATGTTCACCGTTCGTGTCAGGTGATACGCGACGGGATTTTGTTTTCCACGCCACCTTCAAGCTGTGCCCAGATATTGGCGTGGCCTACTCAGCACACACCGATCCCTTCGCCGGATGAGTTGCCCGGTTTTAACGTTGTGACAGTGCTTCCAGACCAGACCATCATTCGGCAGCACACTTTCTTGCGGTCCTGATAGAATATCGGTGTTTGCAGAATGGAGTAAAATTAGCAGTGTATTATTGAAATATTGTTAGGAGTCGCTTGTGATCATCAAACGCACTGCTGCCACCACAACAATCGCAATCATCTTATTCTTGGTGGCATGTGCTCAACAGTTTACCGTTGTCGGAGTAAGATTATCACTGGCAGCACAAGCCACCGAGTCATCACCTTCGCCTCAACCTAGTATTACCCCCCCGGCAACTCTCTCGGTACAGCAAGGCTTCCTACCCAATGCTAGTGAGCAGGCTGGAACCCGCGATAATCCGGTTCCGATTACCAATTGGAAAACGATCACCCAAGATCATAAAGTTGTCCAGATTGCGTTCACTCAGGTATTGCGTGGTCTGGACGGACTGCCATTGATATTGCAGGCCAACAGCTTTAACAAACCGCCCCGGCTCAACATGGAATATGCGGCGGTCTACGTGCAGGTCAAGTATGTGAATGGCCCTACGGGCAGTTCGATCAGTGTTTCCCCAAACGATTTTGCAGTGTTTGGTCAGGGAGAATTTCTCGACGATACACCCGATTTCAGTTTGTTTGCGCCAGCACCAGAGCTAAACTATACACTGTATCCCGGTGATTCTGCCGGGGGATGGATCGCCCGTTCGGTGCGCTACAGCGACAATAACCCGTTGCTCGTAGTTGATCCTTTTTCGATTCGGCGCACGCTCAGCGTCGCAGGCACATATTTTTCGATAACTCCCTGAACCAGAAAGGCCGCTAACTCCTGTCTATTGCACCGAGTCTTACCCCTGTTGTTGCGCCTGTGATCGCCATCGTTGGCCCAACTGGAATCGGCAAAACGGCGCTGGCGGTTACGCTCGGCAAGGAATTGTCGGGCGAGGTGGTTAGCGCTGACAGCAGGCAAATCTATCGCTACATGGATATAGGCACTGCCAAACCTACCGCTCAGGAACGCGCCGCGATCCCACACCACCTGATTGACATCGTTGATCCTGACCAAACACTCACAATGGCAGAGTATCATCGACTAGCATATGCTGCTATCGACGATATTCATCGACGCGGTAAAATCGCCTTTCTGGTGGGTGGGACAGGTCAATATGTCACGGCGCTGCTTGAAGGGTGGCAAGCCCCAGAAGTCGCCCCTAATGAAACTTTGCGGGCGGAACTAGAAGCCTATGTTGCGGAACATGGCGCTGAGGCATTGTTTGAGAGGTTGCGAGCCGTCGATCCTGAGTCGGCAGCGCGCATGGACCCGTACAATGCACGACGCACGATTCGTGCGCTAGAAGTCTGTATCGTGACAGGGCAACCTTTTAGCACTCTACGCCGCAAAGTCCCACCACCTTGGCAGGTTCTCGAATTGGGACTGACAATGGACAGCGAAACGCTCTATACTCGGCTGTACGAGCGTGTGGATCGCATGATGGCGGATGGCTTACTAGATGAAGTACGCGGCCTGCACGAACGCGGATATGACTGGCGATTGCCCTCAATGAGCGGACTCGGCTACGCACAGTTAGGCGTTTATTTGCGGAGTGCAGCAACTCTCGATGAGGCAGTAGCGACGTTCAAGCGTGACACACGCACCTTTGTGCGCCGTCAATATACGTGGTTTCGCAGACACGGTACGCCGCAGTGGTTAGAGACTCCATCACCTGATGTTGTGCGACAACGGATCGAAAACTGGTTGCTGACTTTATCCACACATGGTTTTACAGGCTAGCTTGACAAGGAACGCTTATGTACCGCGCCCGCCGATATTTGGATAACTTCAACGGTAGCGACCGAGTCACACAGATTATTGCCATCGTTGCCCTTGTTCTGCTGCTGATTATTGCCGTACCCTATTTGCCGACTCCTTGGGTTGCCAACGGTGTTGGCTGCATCGATATGTCCTCACCGAAATTGAGCGGTAGCAACCAATCGCTGCTTGCCCGCAGCGATGGAGCTAGCAACGGCCTGATACTGGAAATCTCGCCAGATCGCATCCAAATCGCACAGGGACAGCCGCTTACCTTCGACGTGCGGTTTATCAACGACAGCATGGCTCCGCTCACCTTATTTTTTGTAGAAGATCAATATATTTTGGGCTTTACCGATACGGAAGACGGGCTAATCTTCTCGATTCAGTCAGCGAATGGTCGAGCGCTTGGCGAACCACCGAACAGTCGTGCCCGGATTGTGGCACCGCAGCAGTACGCAGCGAGTCAGTTGCGCGTTTTGCGTCCACGCCAACGCTGTTCGGTTAACATTACCGTATCCCCAAATCGGCTGGCGGCGGCACAGATGGGCGATGGGCAGTACCGCATAACGGTTGTATATCGCAACCGATCAAAGGGTGTGCTGCCTGCTGTCCAGAATCTAACGCCAACGCCGATCTTCCCCGATCAAGGTGTCTGGACAGGACAAGTACAGTCGAACGATATGCTGTTGGCAGTCGGAACTACCCCAGCACAATAGAGATCCGTAGTTTGCTGTTAGGCAAAGCCATCCATATGGTTACAAAATCAAAATTATGGAATTCAAGCGCGTTTGAAAACTATTCTTTAGATGGTACATATATGCACCAGATGACTGTGACTTGTGACGACTGTGGTTTATCAGAAGGTATCAACCTTGCCACGATAGATCTGTATCAGGCAGGTTTTGTTACAGCAGCAAGTTTGATGACTAACTTTCCTGCGTTTAATCATGCGCTAAACCTGTTTGTGCAATATCCTTCTTTAGAACTTGGCATTCATCTAAACTTGACTGATGGTTTCCCTCTAACCAGTGTGCCAATTAACGCTGGACTGACTAACTCGAAGGGGCATTTTTGTTCACGGTTTAGCTTATTTTATAATGCGCTTTTTCCTACAAAGGCTTTCTTGGATGCTGTCGAAATTGAACTTGCGGCACAAATCGAGAAAGTGATTGATGTTGGTATCCAACCACAACACCTCACCACGCATCTTCATTTTCACATGTTTCCATTTTTACGCAGAATTGTTTGGCAACATGCAAAACATTACAAGATTTCTTGGATAAGAGCCTATCGTTTGTCCACAAGTGTGGTGCCGTTTAATCCTTTTCTGGACAAAGCATTAGGTTCGGTAGACAGTATCGAGAAGACACCTGATTATCTGGTCGTGTTGAAGTACTGGGTACATCAGGATTTGCACCGATTGAAAGCTATTCTAGACGAACGGAAAGGTATCATTGAACTTGTTGTCCACCCTTCTCTCCGCCAAGATGCTAGTTATCCCACCGACGTTAACTACAAACCATCCGAGCGGTTTGTAGAAGTACAAACACTTCAGAAGCTTTTCGGCTTGCTAAAGATATAGGGCTACGGGTCTAGCCGATGGATGTCACGCGGGAACAAAGTTGCCAGCCGGATATTGTCTAGGCAAAGAAGCTGCATCACGAAGCGTTCCATACCAATCGCGAAGCCACCATGCGGCGGCATCCCGAACTGGAACGTCTCAAAGTACCAACTGAACGTCTCTAACGCGAGTTTTGCACGCGCTGCCGCTGCTACGTAATCGTCGTAACGGTGTAGGCGTTGCCCTCCGGTGACAAGTTCTGTGCCGCGAAACAGCAGGTCGAAGCTGTTCGAGTAGCGCGGATCGGCGGGATCGGGGTGGGTATAGAAAGGACGCTTGACCATCGGGTAGCCTGTCACGAACAGGAAATCGCTGTTATGCTCCTTTTGCGCCCATGTGCCGAGGATGCGCTCGTGTTCGGGCGCAAGGTCGGGTTCGCCCAGTGCATCGGTCACGCCAAATTGATCGTGGAGCATTTGCTGCGCCTTCGGGAAGTGTATCCAAGGGATTGTCTCAGGCAACGCGGGCATATCGACTTCCAGTAAAGCAAGTTCCGCTGCATAGTGTATTTGCAGATAGCTCAGAATGCCGCGTATCACGTCGGTGAGCAGCGCCATGACATCGAAGTGATCGCGGATAAAGCCGAACTCCACGTCCATGCTGACATACTCGTTGATGTGCCGCGTTGTAGCGTGCGGTTCAGCGCGGAACACTGGGCCAACCTCGAAGACGCGCTCGAATACTCCCACCATGATTTGCTTGTAGAACTGTGGACTCTGCGCTAGATAAGCGTTACGCCCGAAATATTCAACCGGAAAGACGTTCGCGCCGCTTTCTGTCGCGGAGCCAACCAATTTGGGAGTCTGGATCTCGGTGAAGTCGCGGACACGTAGCGTTTCGCGGAAGCCTGCCATCACACCGGACGCAATCTTGAGCATCGCCCGACGGTCAATGGCTCGATGTCCGATCACGGCGTGGTCAAGGAAGGTTGGTAGGTTGGCGCGGACACGATTCTTGTAAAGTGAAAATGGAATATCCGTGTTCACGGGTGAGATTACTTCGACAGTGGCGTTATGCAGTTCATAGCCGCCGTGTGCCTGTGCTGACTCAACCACATCGCCCTCGATAGCGATTACTGTCTCGGATTGCAAGCCGTCCAGCGGCACGAGATCGGCAGCCGCCAACACACTTTGCGCTAGTCCCGCCCGATCTCGCAGCACCAGAAAATTGACTTCGCCCATTTTTCGCAGGCGGTGCAGCCAGCCCATCAGCCGGACGCGCTGTCCTAGGTGTTGACTCAACTCCGTCGTCAGAATCCGTTCTAAACTCATAGACTAGATTTACCTACCTGCTGTGATCTTGTATAAATTGGATGCTATAGGAAGCCGCTTTAGCGTAGCACGCGGGTTCGCAGCCTGTCAAGCCGCATTTATGAGTTGCAATTTCGCGAAACGAAAAACGGCCTATACTAAATTTAGAATAAGTCTGTGAAGACACATTTGATTGCTAACCCTTATACTTTGATTCATGTGTAGTGTATGTTCCTATCTATCATTAACCAGTGTGGGAGACGCAAGAGATAATGCTCACGGTATTAGTAGTTGACGACGACCCTGATATGCGCCTGTTAACGCGCCGCTTGTTGACGATGCTCGGCTGTGAGTCGTCCGAGGCTCGGAATGGAATTGAAGCAGAAACGATTGCTCTGGCGACAAAACCCGATCTGATCTTGTTGGATATTATGATGCCCGTCCGTGATGGCTACGAGACGTGCCTACGGTTGCGCGAACAGAATTATTCAGGAGCCGTTATCCTGATGAGCGCAATGCAAGAAGCCACCGGTAAAGCCAGAGCTGCCGAATGCGGCGCGACTGCCTTTATGCAAAAGCCTATGACTCGCATATCTCTAAAATTCCACGTTGATTTTCTGGAATCTCAGCAAATTGCCTAAGCGCAATTATTGCATTGCCGAATTGCATTGCGTCTGAATATACGCTTTTTGAGTAAATGTAACTAACTTGCTGGGCGATGAGTCATGGGCCTGTTGATAAACCTCCAATGAGTAATATTTGCGGTAAGGTGGTGTCATCGTGTAAGGTTATTCAGCATCGTCAACCTTTTCGGTTTTGGGGTAACGATGACCACCTTTACACAAACAGACTACCTAACTGATAACCCAATTATCTGGCAAGAATTCAATCACCAACAGCGTTCCATGCCACACTTCATGCGCCGTGGCTGGTGGTTCGGGCTGCTGATCCTCATTGGCCTGATCGCGTTCGTTGCCGCCAGTCTCACCCGGCTCGATAACCCCTCGCGAGAACTAGCTTTATACGTCATTTGGATTGTCCACGCTGCGACAGCCGTCCGCGCTATCGTGGCAGGCACGAACGCGATTAGCCGCGAACATGTCGGGCAGACGTGGGATGCACTGGTGCTGACTGGAGTTAGCGCACGGCAAATTTTGCTCGGCAAATGGCGGGCGGCGCTGCGTCGGGTTGCCCCATGGATGTTAGCCCTCGGTACCATTCGACTGGTTATGCTGCCCATCTTCATACTGGCACTGCTGAACCGCTTCGCGTGGCGCGTTTCGGTCTCTGGCTATTACAACGGCTATAGCAGTTATACCAGCTACTTTAGCGATGTCTAGTAGGGTCTTATGCTAGTTAAGGAAAAGTGACAAAAAGTCTCTTTGAT
>JBDTVG010000231.1:0-28664 GCA_040007395.1 Chloroflexota bacterium | reverse complement strand
CTGGTGTGTCGAACAGTATACCACCGTGACGCGACCGCGCAAGGGTCAACTTTTATCATTATCAGGATTAATTCGCCCTTACGAGTCTTTATTCATCGCTGGCACATCGACAGAGGCTTCGGCAGCCGGCTTCACTGGATCGTGTTGGCGATCCTCGCTGTAGTCGATATTCATCTCCTGAATGTATTCTTCAAACTGATGCAAACGTACTTTCTGTTTCGGGCTGAGACTGATAATGGGGCGGCGCAGTTCAATACGCTCAATGGATTCCTCGATAGATGATCCTCGGGTCATCATATAAGCGATCACCTGAGTAGGTGAACGACCCACGCCCGCTGCACAGTGTATGTACACAGGCCGCTTGGCAACCGTCTGTTCGTGAATGAACTTGGCTCCCTGCGCTAATTGCTCGACAGTCGGTGGCGTACCATCAATCGTCGGCAACCATAAATAGTAGGGGATCTTAATGCCAAGTGTGCGATCATCAAACTCGACACGCATATTGACCATCGCTTGCACACCCCACTTTTGCAAGGTGTGCCACCCCCGCCGACCAACCTGTCCACCCAGATAAATGTATTCTGTGATATGCGATAGACGACGAAACGGCGTAATGCGTCCATTGTCACCCGCCCGCGAAACAACAAACCACAATGCGACCAACGGACGGCGCAGTGCCCAAGGGGGCAAAGGAGCCGGATCGCGAAACTCGCTGCTGTTTATCGTCTTGATGTTTTTTGAAGACGGGATATTGCTCATAGAATTTCTGCTGGACCTTTATACGCTATAGATACAGAACATTGCACATCAATCTTACCCTATTATGAAACTCGCTATTGGAAAGCCTTTAGACTGTTGCTATAATCATTTGATAATGATGGACCCCTAGCTCAATGGTAGAGCATCGGACTTTTAATCCGTTGGTTCAGGGTTCGAGTCCCTGGGGGTTCACACTTAATGTGCAGTCAAGCCAGTAGAGTTGTCTCTGCTGGCTTGACTTTTTATGTGAAGTGTACGAACCTTGCGGGTTGCTCCAAATTTAGAAGTAACTGCTGATTATTTCCAAAATTTTGCCAATTGTCGATGGATCACCAGACTGGACCTTAGTGGTTGAAGCGCGGGCAAACGACCCTAGAATACTGACATCGGCATCGCTGCCATAGGCTACAGGAATTACAATCACTGGATTTGCGTCCTCGCGAGTAGCGCTAATCTGGCTAATCACATCGCGCAAAGTAGCATTTTTGCTTTCGGTGTCTTGACCGTCACTTAGGATAACCACAGCGCGAATACGATTGCCAGTTTCAGCAGTCTTAAATTTCTTCAGGGCCTCTACTGTACCATCATATAAAGCAGTACCACCATTGGCGATCAGGCCACCCACCTGTTCTTTAAGGGTGGGTTTGTTCCTTTCGAGCGTGTCCAACTCGACAAGTGTAGAAACGTCAGCATTAAAAACCATTAACCCCACACGGTTTTGTGGTTCGATCTTGTCCAGAAACACTAGTGCAGCTTTTTTAGCCTGATTGAGCTTATCGTTATCGCGCATTGAGCCTGAAATATCAATCACGATCCAGATGTCGGCCTGCTTTTTGACGAAGCTCCAACTTTGCTGGATTGCCGATATTACTTGTGGATCGGGAACATCCAGCACGGTTTTGGGTTGATCAGGATCAACGCCCAGATCGGAGACAATTGGATACCCTAGCGGAACTTTGGGGTTCGCGGGGCGGAATCCTGCTGCTAACACGGCTTGCTGCACGGGTTCACTTAGCACAAATTGGGTGAATGTTTTGGCGGCTTCTCGCTGGTCGGGTGTTACCCAATCGGCATTAACAATGCCAAAGGGATGCTCATGCCAGAATGTGCCTTCTTTGGGATAAAGGGCTACCAGACGCTCAGGCGGCTTGTACTCTGTTTTACCCTGATTGATATAGATGAGATCGTTTTCTTCGAGCGCAACAAAATCTAGATAGTCTGGCCCCTGAGCAATATATTCCTTGAATTCGGTGGTACGCTGGGAATAATGTTTGATCAGGTTTTCAATACTGCGTACCCCATCTTGAACCTTGTTATCGTTCACTTCCTTAAGAGTCAGTCGTCGCCCCGTGAAATTGGCGTTATAGCGTGCGCTGGCATAGAACTCCGCCATTAGGGTTGAAAGCGCGGTGGAACTGATGAAGGGATCAGTGTGTCCGTAAAAGACAGTCCGGCGACCTGTAAAGCCGTAGTCTTCCCAGCCTTTGGGGTTGTTCAATACACCGAGCAATTCTTGCCAACCAATTTCCTTACCGGGATTGGCTTTCTGAATGGCTTTCAAACGACTTTCCCAAATTGCCATGACAACTGGCGCTAAGGCTGTCGCTGGGCTGTTCGCCAGATCAAAAACATCACGACCCGCTTGGAAATTGGTCAGTACCAACCAGTGACTAACCGACGGCTCAAAAATAGTCGGTTTTTCTACATTAGCGTTATTAGGGGCAATAAGCGCATTCACGATACCCTGCATGACTGTGCCTGATGAACCACTCTTGCCGGTGACAAAGATCGGCTTTTCGTTTGCCGCCAATGCAGCACCCGTTAACGGGTTTTTGCCATTCGCATAACTCTGATTGAATATCGCAATTTGATCTTTGAGATACGCCTCGGACTCAGGCGCATAAATGATACTAATCTGAATGGCGTTAGCGCTTGGCCCAGTCGTTGGAGTCACTGGATTGTTTGGTTGCGATGGAGTATTCCCACAGGCCGATAAGATTGCACTAAGAATAACAATTAAAGTGAATACACTACGTCTAAGCATTTGGAGTCTCCTGAATGTCCTACGAGGACTGGATTGATCTGAACCAACTCAATACACCTAATGCGCTGCTGCGAGAAGGTACATTAATTGGGGTTCCCGGTGGTGTATCAAGCACAATACCTGCACTCGTTGCTGCCGAGAATAGCGACACATCGGCACTATTAAGATCTAGTTTGGAAGGCCGCAGTCCAAAAGCCGCGGATCGCTTTTGCGCTGCTTGCTGCCCCAGAAAATCCGCAAACTGTTTGGCAGAGATCCGTTCGGCAGAGGTTGTTTCGGCACCAGACCAAACAGCGAAAGGCATATCGAAAGTTAGCTTATAGGCAGGATACGCAAAATGTATAGGTTGTCGGCTGTTGATGCGGTCATAGTAGACAAGCCAATCACTTTCCGGCAGCAAAGCGAAATCGGCTACAGAAACGCCGCGTGAGGCTAGTACCGTAATCGGTTGCTGCCCCAGCGAAGCAAAGTTCGGTACAGCCGTAATGACAGGTTGTAACCACGTTTGAAAGTCTCTATTGCTTACGTTTTGTGGGGATAACTGACCATTTTTTGCATAGGACGCAGCAGCACTTAACAGCACTCCATAACCAACGGTACTGCGTTGCGGTAATGGAAAGGCTGCTTTTATAAACCCCCAACTTTCCTGACCCCCTAAATCTTTCCACGATCCCTTCACTGAAGCGGGTTGAATTGTGTCCCAATCAGTAGTTTTCCCAATCGCATTTGCCCGATCCGAAAAAATCCCCCAGATAAGTGACGTACTTGCTAGCGACGGGGTGAGTACTTCATAACGGACTCCGGCTTCCGACGCATAATCGAGGACAAATGCGGCTTCGGGAATCCAAGCGACAGGATGATTGGCTGAAGACCATACGCCGCCAGTTTGCCATATATCAATACCATCCCGCGATGTGACTCTTACTTCAATGACTTGTCCTTCAACTTGGGTGCGCTGTTGGTTAAAAAGGGCGGCTTGTTCAGATACCCAATCGTAAGCCAACGGAGTCACGGCGACTTCGATTTGCAGTGGCGGGCGTGGGGTGGGAGTCGGCGTAACAGGTAAGCGATTCACGAGCTGTGACGCTCCTACCACAGCTAACGCAGCGACGATGATGAGCACAAACACAATTCGTGAGCGAGACATAGCCCATCCTTATGCGAAATTCCGTTTAGAATAAAGAATATATCGTCTCAACATTTCACACAACCATACGATAAAGTACGGTGGGGAATATCAAAATCGTTGACCTCATTTCGCAAGACCATTTGGAAATTAAGTTAGCCAAAAGTTTTATAATTTAGCCGTTTCGCTCCCATTCTTTCCAGTCAGGAGGCGCTCCATCATATGTTCCACTTCGCTTCCAACTTACGATTTGCCCAGAAGCCGGAATTTGCCAACTCAGTTCAATGATTTTTTCAGTTTTCCGGTCCTCGTAAATTAATCTCGATGGTCGCCAAATTCCTACTGCATCGGGGTTATCTGGTTTGCCCATTAGGAGGTAAAACGGTATCCCACGAAGCGTAAAGCGAGCGGCCTTAATTACTTTGTTCGGCACATCCACAAAAGTCTCAATAAGTAGAGAAGCAGAATGATAAATAACTTGCCCCGGCGTAGTTACTCCAACATATAAACCCCACCCTGAAGGCCATTCCATCCGTCCATATAGAATATCCAAGCATTCTGCTCTGATGCTTGATTGAGGGAAATTTTTAGAATAGGTAGCCCCTAGTAAGCATTTCAGCATCCAGCCTTCAATATCTTCTCCAGAAAATAATCTGACTTCATTTTTTGGAGCAGTGACCTCTGGATGTGTTAATTTATCGTAGTCTTGCAACATTTGTGAAAAACGTCCAATAACCATGTCTAAAGGAGAAAGCGCATTGTTATGCCTAGTACAGAGAATCCGAGGAGCTAAACTTGGAATGGGCATTCTATTGAAAGTTTCTTTTGCCTGCCATTTCATTCCAGAAATCTTAACCGTATTGTCATTATTCATTTGTTGTAGCAGGGTTTCAGAGATGAAATGTTCGTGGGATATTACGTTACTGCAATTATGATCAACGTTCGCGAAGCATTTTGGATGAAAAAAACCGGTGAAAGGGCCATCAGGAAAAATATTAGCGGGCGATTTCTTAAGCTGACCATCGGGTTTTAAGCAACAATGTTTGGCTTTTTTTTCACTGCCACAAGGACAAAGTTCGTTTCTACCGATTTTTACGCTCATATTCGCTGAAAATTCGCTTGAGATCCAACTGAAATTATTTCATACGTCTGATGTAGAATCGGCTTTTACCTCATGAAGAGACAGTTCGCGAATCGAGTTAAACGGACAATCGCAAAACCGGATCAAGCTGTAGTGGAGATTGTTAAATTGAATTCACATCAGACGTTTCAAATATTCGCTCTAGCTTTAAATAACGCATCTTAACTTCCTCTTCAACACATTGTCAATAAATTTATCGACTGCCTAAAGTAGGACAACAAGGCGGATTTCATGGACTTTTGCCACTTGATGCTATCCCGAAAAGTTGATCAAGCCACGCTGTGCGGCAATGCTGACCGCCTCCGTCCGATTGCCTGCCCCCAGTTTACTTAGAATTGAACTAATGTGAAACTTCACCGTGCGCTCACTAATAACCAGCCCTACGGCGATCTCCTTGTTGAGCTTGCCCTGTGCCAACCATTGCAGCACTTCCATTTCGCGTTCGGTTAACGCCTGTAATGCCTGACCATTGCTTTCCTCGGTCTGATGGTTGATATGCTGCATGAGTCGTGAAGCGACAATTGGCTGCAACAGCGATCCACCTTGACTAACAACCCGGATCGCGTTGAAGATCTCGCTGCGCGGTGCGCCCTTCAGTAGATAACCATTGGCTCCCGCCTGCACAGCCCCAATAATCAGTTCGTCGGTATCGAAAGCCGTAAAGACCAGAATTTGTGCTGTGTTGGCAGCGTGAATGCGCCGGATAGCCTCAACGCCATCGATCCCCGGCATTTCAAGATCAAGGAGAATCACGTCAGGGCGTAATGTTTCGGCCTTCTCCACAGCTTCTAGCCCGTTTGCTGCCTCGCCCACAATTAAAAAATCCGGCTGTGTACCAAGTACCGTAACTAGCCCATCACGTACAACAGGGTGATCGTCGGCGACCAGAATACGAATCGAGGCTGGTGGCGAGTCGGTCATTTTGACTCCAGAGGTACATCGATTTCGAGACAGGTTCCTTCGTTGGGAGCGCTGGCCAGCCGCAATGTTCCGCCGAGCAATTTGACTCGCTCGTTAATGCCGATTAGTCCATAACGATTTTTGGGAACAGCGTCAAGATCGAAGCCAGCGCCGTCATCCTCGACAATCAAGCGAATATGCTCCGGGGTAACGATCATTTTGATAGTGAGATGGGCAGCGTTGGAGTGGCGTAAGGTATTCGTCATCGCTTCTTGAACAATCCGGTATAGACTCGCTTCGATCCGCACAGGCAGTGGGCGATTGCCGCCCACCACATCGAAGGCAATCCGCAAATTACCTTTAATAGACCATTCATCGACCATGGCCCGCAGCGCTTCGGTCAAAGTGCGACCCTCAAGCGGTGCAGCGCGTAGATCCATCACGGAGCGTCGCGCTTCTTCGAGATTAGTTCGCGTTAGCAGGAGTGCCTGTTGAATGGCCTGCTGTGCCCGCTGTGTATTTGTGTCCAGCACGCTAGCTTCTAATAAGACATCGGCGGTTTCCAATTGGAGTGCAATCGCCGCTAGCCCTTGCGCCAGCGTATCATGTATCTCGCGGGCTAGCCGATTGCGTTCATCGACTGCCCCAAAATGGGCACTACGGGCAAAGAGACGGGCGCGTTCAACGGCGATACTCAGCAAATCTCCCACCGTATATAGCAGGCGCAGATCATCAGACGATAGTTTGCGCCAATCCGTACTGGCGACATTCAACATGCCAAGCTGCTTGCCGTGTGCATAGAGAGGGATACTGGCATGATAGCGCAAGCCGTCAGTACCATCGACGAGTCCTTGCAAGCGCGTACACTTGACGATGTTAACGTTTGCCGCGCCGTCCAGATCACCCGCCTGATAGGTATCTAAGCAATAGCAATAAGTGGTTCCATCCATGCGGTGTGGCGCATTGGCGAGGGCAGGCGGCAAGTTTTGAGCCGCTGCGAGGTACGGATCGCCGCTTTCTTCGTTGATCAGCCAGATCCAGCCAGTTTGCAGATCCAGCAGTTCAGCAACCTGAGCCAATGTTGTGAGTAGCGCACGCGGCAGATCGACCTCACGGTTAAGCGCCTGAGCAATACTGTTGAGGATGGATAATTCGTGGTTACGTTGTTCCAATTTTTGGGTGGTCGAGTCGCGTTTAGCGGACATGGCTGTTGCCTGCTCATCCGATTTCCAGCCATTATAACAGCCTTATTGGGATCACATGGGAAAGTTCAAAACGCGAGGAAGATTGACTTGCGGAACTTGCCCTTCTCCACAAAGGAGAAAGGGCAAGCAATAAGCTAATTTACAGTGCTTACTTGGCGGGTGTCGCCGCCGCAGCGTAATCTGCGAGCATGGTTTCAGCAGTCTTCTGAGCTTCGTCTAGCGCTTCTTGAGGAGTCTTTTCGCCAGTCAATGCGGCCTGTACCGCCTTGCCAAAAATCTTTTGAACGTCTGCTCCCTGATGCGTGGCGAGTTCTTTGCTAGCATATTGAAGTTGATCGCGGGCTATCCCATATTGAGGCTTGGCAGCGATCAGATCTTTAAGCGTCGCGGTGTCCCATGCAGATTGACGGGCGGCGATATAGCCAGTAGCCACCGTCCAAGCCGCCTGTTTTTCGGGGCTGCTCAGGAATTGAATCCACTTCCACGCGGCTTGCTGATGATCCGCCGGGGCTGACTTGAGAATATACAGATTGCCGCCACCAGTGGGCGCACCGTAGCTCTTGGTGCCTTGTGGCAGGAAGCCCACGCCAACCTTGAACTTGGCGTTTGCCAGAATATTAGTCAGGCTACCAGTCGTATGATAGATCATTGCGGCCTTACCGCTGGTGAAGTCGGTAGGTGTATCGCCCCACTTGATAATCCCTTTGGGCATTACGGCATCTTTGTTTGCCAGATTAACGAAGAACTGCAACGCTTCGACGGTTGAAGGCGTGTTGAAATATACCTTGTCCGAGGCATCACCTACGAGGTTCTGACCGTTGCCGATGGCAAAGCCCTGAAACAACCAATAGGGGAAGCCGTCCGAGGGGATTTCCAAACCCCACTGGCTGCCGTCTGCTTTGGTCAGTTTTTTGGCATAGGCCAACATATCTTCGCGGGTCTTCGGAGCCGCCGCCGGATCGAGTCCCGCTGCTTGGAACAGATCGGCATTGTAGTACAGCACGGGGGTACTGCGTTGGAAAGGAATACCCCAGATCTTGCCGTCTGACTCTGAGTTCAGCATAAATGCGGGGAAGAAATCCTTGATATAAGCGTCGCCATCTTTAGTGTTCTTGATAAAGTCGTCCAGCGGCACGATATAGTCATTATCGATCAGCGAATTCAGGTCTGTACTTAACATAATCGCCACGTCAGCGCTTTTTTCGCCGCCGCTGGTCTGGGTCTGGATTGCTTTGTAGACATCAGCATAACCGCCCGAATAAACGGGAGTCACCTTGATGTCGGGGTTGGCTTTGTTGAACTCAGCGGCGAAATCGTCCATGACTTTGCTGATCGGCCCGCCGACAGCAGTTGGATAGTAGAACGAGATTTCAAGGGGACTCTGGGCGCGAGTCTGGCTGGCGCTGCCAAACAGCGACGCCACCATTACAGCGATCAGAATAACAGGTAACAAACGTTTAGCGTACAATTTTAGACTCCTCCGAAAACTTTCTTGGCAGATGGCAAACATGCTCAATTTCTGCATGACACAAGATTCAAAAGGTAGTTCGATCTTGTTAGCAAATGATTATAGTCTCTTTAAGTCCTGATGATCTACCATGTTTGCAAATTTATGGTGTGATAACGCTGGTTTGGCGTATGACCAGCCGAACACTCAACAGCGTGATGCCGCTAATCCGCAGCCCTTTGATCTGGGCGATCAGTTGGCGGGCAGCACAGGCTCCAAGCTCGGTAACACTGGCAGCAACGGTACTTAGCCCAAACGACTCCGCTTCGGGTGCGTCGCCAAAGCCTGCTACTGAAACGTCCGCTGGAACGCGAATTCCAGCAGCGCGCAGTGTTTCAACCGCCGAGATTGCCATCAGATAATCTGAGGCAATGATGCCGTCAAACTGTGCTCCACTCTGTATTAATTGCCGTAGTGAAGCCGCAGCGTTTTCTGCTGGGCAAGTCTGCCGCGTTGATTGCCAAATGGCGCGGAGTCAAAGTTACTGAACAACGTAAGATCGCCAACGGATTCATGTTTTCCGGCCCATGGATCATCGGGTTTGTAATCTTTGTCGTTGGGCCAGCCTTGTACTCGCTGTTTCTCAGCTTTACGTCAGCCAAGATCGGCGACCCGATCCAGTGGATCGGTCTAGCCAACTACCGCACCTTGCTCATCGGACACAGCACCGAAGCGCAAGGTCTCAACCAAGCCATGTTAAATTCGTTTTACTATGCGATTATCGGTGTGCCTTTGCAGATAATCGCAGCGCTCGGCATGGCAATGTTGCTAAACCGCGAACTCCCCCTGATTCGCGGTTTCCGGACTATCTTCTATCTGCCTGTCATCCTTGCAGGTGGCCCAGCCTTACTATTGGCATGGCGCTACATGCTCACGTCCAATGGTGGCTTTGTCAATATTATTCTCCGCAAATTTGCCGACTCTTTCTTCTTGTTTGGATTCTTGTATAAGCTGATGATCTATCTGGTCGAATCGTTCGACGGATTCTTCACGGGGCTGACACGCGGCGATCCGGTTGGCCCGTTTGCCTATACGATTCCGGCGGCTATTGGCTTACTCACCTTGCTGACTCTGTTCCGGGGAGGTTGGTCAGAAAGCAAACGATCACGCGCCTTGCGTGTACTTGAACTGGTAATCCTAATCACAGTTTACTCGCTGGCTTTCAAGGGACTGGTATCTGACCCGATAGACCTATCATGGACGTATTTCGGCTGTGGCCTAGCCCTCGTCTTTATCATAATTAACGCCGCACAGGGCAAAAAGTCGCTGGTGCGTTTGTGGCAAGTTGGCGCGTTAATCTTCGTCATTGCCGGAATTGTCTTAACGCTGCTCAGTTCTGGATTTACTTTCACAGGCAACACCACTGCCTATCTGACCGCCATGATTGTTGGCGGCTTTCCGCTGGTCGTTTCACTGTTTGGCAACTGGACACGTCGCAAGTATCTCACGTTGGGCGCGTTGCTGGTTATATTAGCGATTATTCTCTTTGTCCGGCTGGTACCCGGTCAACTGGATGGCGGACAAGTCTCGCTGCTTGTGCGTTATCCGACTCTCCAAAGCACCATCAAAAGCCCCGCCGATCTAGATCCCACCAAAGCTACCGACAAGGATTTTTTAAAAAATGACTATGTGGATTATCTGAAGAACGGCTACAACAAAGATAACTTCTCGCCGCTGTGGATCTGGGGGTTAGTCGCCGTCATATTGGGCGGCATCGTAGCCTTGAACAATCGCTTTCCGAAAGCACGTCAGGCGCTTATCTACGGCGGATTGGCGTTTTTCCTCTTGTTCACCATTGGATCGTTTCGGGATGGGCAAGCCTATTTCCAGACATATAGCGACACTGGCAAAGCAGCAGGCAGCCCGGTCTATCATTTCGCGCTGTTCCGAACTGCTAGTGCAACCTTCCCAACTGATGACCGTAGGCCACTGTGGATGGAAAGCGAATTATGGAGCAAACCCGCGCTGATCATTATCACTGTATGGAGTTCGGGCGCAGGGATGCTGATCTTTTTGGCAGCGCTCAAAGGGGTTCCACCTCAACTCTATGAAGCCGCTGAGGTGGATGGGGCAAACCGACTCCAGCGGTTCATTTCCATCACACTTCCGATGATTTCTCCGGCGATATTTTACAATGTGATTATTGGGGTAATCGCGGCGCTGCAAACCTTTGATACGATCTACATCATGGTCAATAACCCCGGTGGTAACTTGATTACCGATCAGATTCAGTCCGCTGCCTATTTCCTATTTGCAAGAACATTTCAACAAGGACAAATCGGGGAAGGTGCCGCGATCTCATGGATTCTCGCGGTGATTATTCTGACGGCAACAGTTTTGCAATTCCGTTATAGCAATTGGGTAAATTACGAGGCCTGATCGAGCATGACAACGGCAACAACGACATTGAGCGAGGCGCAGACAAAACCCTCCCTACGCATCCGGTCAGCTATGGGGGGCTTAAAGACTACCCTGATCTATGCGGTGATGGGTCTATTGTCGCTATTCTTCCTGTTCCCGTTGGTTTGGATGATTGGTACTTCGCTCAAAACCATTACCGAGATCACCCCACCTCAGTTTAATCTGCTCCCCGTCGTGCCGCAATTTCAGAATTACGCCAAATTGCTTTCGCAAGAGGCATTCTATCAAGCCTATACGAACAGCATTTTTATCGCGACGATTGTGCTGCTTGGCACTGTCTTTTCGATTTCACTGGTTGCATATGCTTTCAGTCGCCTCGAATGGAAAGGTCGCGGTATCGTCTTCGCCCTGATGATGGGAACATTGCTGCTGCCTTCTCAAGCGACGTTGGTTCCGCAATACGCGCTATTCTTTAACCTCGGCTGGCTCCAGACGTTCAACCCGATCACGCTACCGGGCTTCTTTGGCGGCGGTGCTGCCCTGATCTTCCTGCTGCGCCAGTTTATGTTAACGCTACCCAAAGAACTCGACGAAGCCGCCGTGATGGATGGCGCGACTCCGCTTGAGATATGGTGGTACATCATTATGCCGCTATCTCGTCCAGCCATCGCTACCGTTACTGTTTTCCTCTTTGTAGGTCAGTGGAATAACCTGCTGCTACCATCGATCTACCTACAACGCTCTCAACTCTTTCCGATGCCACTGTTTATTGTGTTCAAGAACAACTCAAACGTTACTCCTGTGCCTTGGCAGGATATTATGGCTGCCAGCGTATTGTTTGTTATCCCGCTGCTGGTTGTCTTCATTCTTACCCAGCGCTACTTTGTCCAAAGCATTGCCATGACTGGATCGAAAGGATAACGTCGTGCGCCCATTGATGCACAGTTTCGTAGGAACCGTCGCGCCGCGTGCCATACTGGATGCCGTGCGGCGCGGCGAGATCAGTTCCTTTTGTTTGTTTACCAAGTCGAATATCGAATCGCCGCAGCAACTGCGCGAATTGACCGATTCGATTCGCCGTGCCGCGCAAGAAGGCAGTCAGCTTTCCCCACTGATCGGAATCGATCAAGAAGGCGGACAGTTGATGGCAGTTACCAATGGCGCAACTGAACTGCCCGGTAATATGGCGCTGGGTGCTACACGATCAGTGGCGCTTGCAGAAAGAGCGGGGCATGTTTTGGGACGTGAACTGCTGGCGATGGGTGTTAACCTTAATTTTGCGCCATCACTGGATGTGAACGTGAATCCGGCAAACCCTGTGATCGGCATTCGTGCCTTTGGCGACGATCCGAATCTCGTGTCTGAACTGGGAGTTGGCTTTATCAATGGAATGCAGGCTGCCGGAGTATTGGCAACCGCCAAGCACTTTCCGGGACACGGCGACACTGAACGCGATAGCCACCAAACTTTGTCAGTCGTCCCGCATTCTCTTGAACGGATGGATGCGATTGAACTGCTGCCGTTCCGTGCGGCGATCAAAGCGGGTGTCGCCGCCATCATGACCGCCCATATCATTTTTGCTGCTCTCGACGATCAACAACCTGTCACACTGTCAGAGAAAGTGCTGCATCAGTTCTTGCGGTTGGAGCTTGGCTTCAAGGGACTGATCATTACAGATGCAATGGATATGCACGCTGTCGCACAGCTTGGACACGAAGCTAGTGTGCGACGTGCGCTCGATGCAAAAGTTGACCTCGTAATGCTCGCTCACATTCCTGATCAGATTGAATTGGCAGCGCGGCTCGATCAAAGCCTACGTGGCCAATATACCGAAGCGGAGGCACACATCCTCACGGCGTGCCAGCGTATCCCGACGGAACTCCCGTCCCTAGATGTGATCGGCTGTGCCGAACACCAACAAATTGCTCAGGATATAGCTGACCAATCGATTACGGTGGTGAAGAATAAAGGTCAGCTTCCACTCAAGCCGGGAACAGACGCTCGGATCGTGGTGATTACCCCAGAAACCGTCGATCTGACTCCAGCGGATACATCCTCCTATGTCAAGATCAGCCTTGCTGAGGCTATCCGCCAGCACAGCCCGCACGTTAAGCGCATCGATCTGCCGTATCAGGCTGATGACGAGCAGCTTGCCGCCATTATTCAGGAAGCGCAGGAAGCCGATATTGTGATCATCGGCACAATTAGTGTTGAGCATGATAGGGCACAGGCGCGGCTCGTCCAAGCACTGTACGAACGCGGAAAGTCACCCATTGTGTTGGCTTTGCGAATACCCTATGACCTGATTTATTTTCCGATGATTGAAACGTATCTCTGCACTTACAGCATTCGCCCCGCATCGATGATTGCTGCTGCTCGTGTCTTATTTGGCGAGATTGTCGCACAAGGCGTATTACCCTGTGAGTTGCCCAAAACGCTGTTCGTCTAAACCGCTTTAGAGTGGACAGTGTTTTCACCGACCAATCGAGAATGCCCATCACTAGCGTAGGCTGGCAACAGGACTTACCGTTCTGATCATTAGCAAATTATGCAAAAACTGAACAAGTTCGCTCGATTTCTCCATAAAGTCGATTCCCCTATTGACCCAAACTGACCCTTCTCAAACCCTAAAACTCGCCATATAATGCTTCCTCTATTGATTAGCTAATAGGCATCTGTCAAAAGCGACGACTGTTAACGAGTATGCCAGAGTCACAACTTTAATTGGCGCAATAACGCTATTCCTGTAAACTCAATGTATCGTATTCAAAGGCGAGTAAAATGAAACTCAAACACATCGATATGGATTTCGTTGCCTCGCAATCGACGGTACAGAACGATCTACTGTCAAGGCCACCGCTGCGTTATGAGCAACTAGTACGCTGGGCAACTCAAGAATGGAGCCGCCGCTACCCCGGCAAAACTTTTGTACCGCTCTGGGCGGCAGAAGAGTGTGCCAGCAATTTAGCGCGTAACCGGATCAAGGCCGGACGGCGATTGCGCGGCAAGGGTCGTTACACTGGCTATGAGACACTGGATTGTCCTTATGTCGTCCCGATCAATACATTCTACGTGCCGGAACGCACGCCGATTCTCACTGATAGCGTCGGTGCATTTGCATTTTCATTTGAACAGTCAGGGGAAGCCTTCGACGTAATCTTCGCTAGCGCATACTACAGTGATGAGTACGGCTATATCGATGCGATTGCACTCGTTCCACAAGAGCACCTTGAGGTGTGGGCAGCATTTCAGGATCTGTGCAAGCGTTCCTCGAATCATCTGGAACGCAGCCAAAACGTATACATCATCGGCGGGTCGCATACCTCGTTCAAACCTACGGTCGAGTGGGATCAGGTCATTCTTTCAGAAAGCCTGAAAGCCGATCTACGAGCTGATGTTGAGACGTTCTTTAGCGAAGGGGTGGATATTTATCGTCAGCTTGGGCTGCCGCCATTCCGCAAGCTGCTATTGGTCGGGCCGCCCGGAACGGGCAAAACGACGCTCTGTGCGGCGCTGGCGAAACTAACGATGAAGCAGAAAGCCGTTGTGGTCTATGTTTCGTCGGCGGATGAGGATGGCGCATCGTTCGATAAGATTCACCATGCACTGAATGTTGTTGCGGCTTCCCGCCATCCAGCGCTGCTAATCGTCGAGGAGCTTGATATTTATCTGCGGAACGAAGATAAATCACAGATCCTTAATGTGCTGGACGGGTTGGAGTCGCCCAATAACCCACGCGGCGCATTGTTGTTAGCAACGACGAACTACCCAGAAGTCATCGACGAAAGGATCTCCAAACGACCCGGACGCATTGATCGTATCGTTCACATCCCAACGATCCAAGATGAGGATCAGGCGATACGGATGCTACTGCGCTATATGGGATCGCAGTGGCAAGAAGTTCACCGCACTGTTGCGACTACCCTGATCGGGCAGACAGGTGCATTTGTCCGCGAAGTATCACTCTATGCGCGGATGCTGGCGGCGCATAACCGCGAAACACAGGTTTCGGTGGATGTGCTCCAACAGTCGGTCAAGAGCTTGACAACCCAGCTTTCGACAGGCACAGACTTGATGCCCCGCCGCAAGATTGGCTTCTTGGCAACGGGCACCTCCCACGAGTTCTCAGCCAACCAACACGATAATTCGTAAGCGGTTCCGAACTGAAAATTATCTAATTCCAAATACTCGCCCGCTAAAGATAACGGGCGAGCACATAAATTTTAGTCGTTCGCGATCTGTGGCGATAGATAATTATAAAACATAAATTATAATTTTTCCGATTAGCTTATCTAGCTAAAGTTATTGTAGTAGCAAATAAGCTATCCCGGCGCACGATTCGCTACAATTCTCCGCATTACATTTCTCTCTATCGGAAAAGACATTTATGATTTGGTACATCGTCCACATTGTGCTCACGTTGCTTTGGGATCGGGTTCGCTTGAGTAGGATGTCGGCAGACGACAAGACCATTTAGGTACTCCTGTTACGTCAGCAGTTACTGATCATGCGCCGCCATCAGACGTGCGGACCGTCGATTAGCTAGGGTGAGAAGCTCATCCTGATCACGCTGGTGGAAAGCGTGTCCTCCTTTGGATAGGCCCAGAAAGCTCGGCTGGAGCAACTGGTGTTGATTTTCAAGCCAGACACCCTGCTGCGTTGGCATCGGGACTTGATCAGGGAGACATGGACGTTTGCCAACACCTCCAAGGCGCGAGGTAGGCCGTCAACCGATCCGGAGCCTGTCGCGTTAATCCTGCGTCTGGCCCGCGACAACCAGTGGGGTGATGGCAAGATCGAGGGCGAGCTTAGGAAGGTGGGTTAACGCATCAGCCACGAAAGCATCCGGAAGATTCTCAGAAGTCATAGCATTTCACCCGTGCCAATCCGGAACAGCACGACCCTTGGCGCACGTTCTTGAACCATTACAAAAATACCCTGCTGGCCTGCGATTGCTTCACCGTGGAAACGATCGGCCTGCAGACGCTGTACGTCTTGTTCTTCATCGAAGTCGGCTCGCGGCATGTGCATGTAACGGGAATAACACCGCATCCCTCCCCACTGTGGGTGACCCAACACGCGCGGCAGTTGATGTGGAAACTAGATGACGACGGACGGGCATTCACACATCTCATCCGTGACAATGACGGCCAATACAGTATAGGGTACGATGCTGTCTTCAAGTCCCAAGGTGTTGAAGTGTTCGCACCCCGATTCGAGCGCCACGCGCCAACGCTTATGCGGAGTGTTGGGCGCGCTTGGTGCGTGAAGAATGCCTTGACCGAATTATCATTCTGAACCAAGCTCATCTCGTGCATACACTGTGAAACTACGAGCAGTATTTTAACAAAGCACGACCTCATCAGGGGATCAAGCAGTGTATCCCTTGCCCACCCAAGCTCCCGTCAACCTCTGGTAAGGTCGAGCGACGAGACATTCTTGGAGGCGTACTCCACGATTATTATCGCGCAGCCTGACTGCCTTGCGCCTTGCAGTATTGGATTTCTTGCTACTACACCCTCGAAACTATTGATAACGATAGGGATACGCCTTAATGCCGCACCGAACATTAGCCCTGCCATTACGCCAATCACAAAGCCGACTTTTCCAGCGCATTATGATGTGTCGATTGCATCTGGATATCTGGCTAATTCAAGTGCTGTTGCCTCGCTCGCGCAGCATTGGTCAAATGCAAGACAACCCCTTCAAATTCACTGGTCGGTTTAATTCGTAGTTCATTGGTCGTCAGATCAACCGAAGTCGTCGTTGCGGGAAAGGTGTCTGAAATCTCCCAATGCCCTTCAGGAAGTTTGATTAATATGCTATCCGGCAGTGGCGCAGCAAACGTGTGTACTACGACCAGCGCTTGATCACCAAGTTCCGACACGCGCAGCACTGCCTGTGCGCCCTGCGGGTGCTGCCGGGTCTGCCCGATTTGCTGATAAAGACGGCTCTTTCCGTTCTTAATAATGGTGGCGACCCGTTGATAACAGTCAATGGCGGATTGTACCAAAGCACGCTGTGATTCTGTTAATAGGTCGATTTGCCCAGACAGACATAATCTACCTAAAAAGCCTGCCGCCAAAGAATAGGATAGCCGTTGCATTGAGTCATCGGCATGTAAGACGGCCCAGATTTGAGATTGTCTCGGAAGGATTAGGCGATGAAGGCTAGCGGCAATCACGGGAATTTCAAGTGACTCATGCGCATCAGAAAATGATCCCATGCTCGCTAAGGCTAACATAGACGGTTCCAGCCGATGCCCGCCGGCTGCACACACTTCGATAACCAGATCGGGGATTCCCTGACGTAGTTCGCGGAAGAAATCCTGTACCAACAGAATGTGCTGCCGAAGTTCTTCGCCCTTCGATTCTTTGCCATCGATACCAAGCCCAATGGTTTCGTTATAGTCGACCTTGATATAGCCGAATCCTCCGTCGCGTAGCTGACCAATAACCTTTTCTCGAAGGTATTGACGTACCCAGGGATCACGAAAATCCCAGAAGTGTCGGTAACCTGCCGTAACTGGTAATCCGTCGCGGTGAAGGAAATGTTCAGTCATGGTGCTAAACAGTGATGACTGGCTGCCCACGACCTCGAATTCAAACCATATCCCCGGAATCATCCCCTGTTCACGGATAAAAGCAGCAGTGGTAGCAAGACCATGAGGAAATAGATGCTGACTTGGTATCCATTCGCCCTGAGACATTTCCCAACTGCCATCTTCACCGCGATACCAACCAGCGTCAATCACGAAGTATTTCACGCCGGAGTCTTTCAGGGACGTTGCCATTTTCACTATCCGGTCATGGTCAGGGCTGCCCCAACTGGTACACCACTCGTTGAAAATGACTGGCAGCGATTGTTCGCTCGTAGGGGCTTGTTCCATCGCCGCCGCTTGCAAGGCCGTCAATCGTTGACAGAGATCGTCCAGATCGCCTTTTACCGTTGTTAAATAGGCTATCGGGCTGGTAACGGATTCTCCGGGAGCCACATTTTTCGTCCAGTGGCCAAATTCATGATCGGCTAACCCACCGGAAATCGATAATTGATCATCACGACGATAGACTTCCATCTGCCACGAACCCGCCCAAGCTAACTGTGCGCCCCAAAACACGCCTTCTGCACGGTCTTCTACCGCGACAAACGGAAAATATCCGCGCACTGGCATCGAGCCGACCTGTCCAAACCGTTCGGCGCGGACACCGACCCCAAGCCAGGAACGCTCCAAACATAGGTCTTCTATGGGCTGGCAAACATGGCGAGCTTCGGCACTCCACGCACTGCGAAAGCGATGCAAATGCAGTCGATCGGGCGCATCATCTGCTGCAAATGGTGTTAATTCAGATAAGCCAAAACTGGCAAGCAACTCAAGCGAAAGCGGTTGCTGACTTTCATTGTGAAATACAGTGTTGATAGTGACGGCTTGATCCCCTTGTCGATAGCACAAACGATGCGTACAGGCATAGCCACGCTCAGAACGTAGTGTGGTCACAATTTCAACTTGCTCTGACTGATCCATTACATCTTGGCTTGCAAAGCAAAGGCTAGCCAGCGTTTCACTGTTGCGCATGGTCAGCCCTTGACTAAACCCGCGCGCCGAATCGCCCGTCAGTTTCACTTGTACGAGTGATTCAACCTGCCATGCCCGTACCGGAAGCATGGATTTAGGCAGCAGACGAATTTCGTGAGTGTCTAAGAACTCGCGGCGCGTTGCCAGTTTATCTATCATAGCAGTTGGAAAAATACGGAGTCCAACTATTTGTGACTCTATAGCAAGTAGATACTGAACCGTCATGTCACCGAGTTGAAATTGTGACAAAACTTTGGCGTACTCAGTGGACATATCGAGGCTCCTAGTAGGTGTGGTGGACCTCACGCGATCTCACGTTGAGAGAAACCTAAAAGCATACGGATACGTAGAATCCCAGACTCTGCTGGCTCCAATTAAAGATTGATGCTGATTTCTTTGCCCTGATACACAAGTGTTTGCGTTAATGGGGTTTCTGGTTCAAGCGGATTGAATCATCGTCGGGTACATTCCCCGCCGCTTGCGGCGTAAAAGAAAATTGTAGCTAACCAGATACCCCGCTGCTTGCGGCGGGGTGGTTCATTGGGGTATCGCCCATCACGATCCATATTTTCCGTGTGGTAGGCATCCCCAGATAGCTGCCCTGCGAATGCGGGAGTGAGTAAGCATTGATATATCCCGGGTCGAGATAGCGCTTGGCTTCATCAGTATTAATTCGCTTACGTTCATCGGGTTCTGGTTTGACAATCCCCTTCCAGTCGGCTTGAAATGGCTCAGTACAGTCGCACCACCATGCGTCGATCCCATGCACAAACAGGCCGTTGGCCTGCTTCCAGTACAGATCACGCGCCTTTTTATCGAAGGCATTGTAGGTTGCCTTGTTACCCAGCAAACAGCCCTCGTTGAATATCTCGTGCCAGTTGTCGCCACCCGGATTCATGATCGACCAGATGGAGATCATCAGGCGGGCATTCAGGCGATGAAGTTCGTCCATCATGCCGCTGGGATCAGGATATCGACTTGGATCAAAACTCTTCTGTCCCCATAGATCCTCTGGCCATGATTTCCAGTCCGGCATAATGCAATCGAGTGGAAGGCCGCGCTCCCGGTGTTCTTTACCTATCTGAATCAACTCATCTTGCGAAGCGTATCTTTCCTTCGACTGAAGATAGCCAAAGGCCCAGAGAGGCAGCATGGCAGCTTTGCCTGTGAGTTGGCGGATACTTGCGACAATTTGATCGAACTCTGGACGGGCGCGTTGGCATAGGACGCTAGCCCCATTTCCTGCCACCAACTGCGGATACTATTCACCGCAAACTCGGCGGTATCACTACTAATTCCGACGCTGACCCAGCCCTGGTTTTTCGAGAGGTCATACACGCCATAGGGAGCTGCTTTGCCTTGTTGCTTATCCATAAAATCATGGACGTTGACTGGGATAGGGGTGCGCTTGGCACGATATTCCTGTCCGCCATTTTTAAACGCGCCAATTAGCTCCTTCTTCTTGGTATCCACTGAAATAACCGGTTGCTGCTGAAAGGCTTTGGTTTTCTCAGCGATAAATCGACACTGGGCATCACGGTCAGGAGGTTGTGCGCCGTCTTTCACCTTCCGGTTACCTTGCAAACTGTAACCCATGTCGTCAAGGATTGTGGCGACCAAGCTGTGACTCACTCTGGGACCGTCTTGGTTGAGCACCTGTGCAATTTTACGGGTACTTTTTGAGCGCCACAGTAGAGGTGTTTCTGGATCCCCCCGTGTCGAGGCTTCCAGGATGTCAGCAAGGTCTTGCTTTAGATTCTTATCCAGCATGAGCTTGCTTTTCCCCCCGCCTCCTGCCTTACGTATCCGCCCCATCTCAACCCGCTCTGAGTCAGGTGACGTTAACTCGCGCTCGCCTTTGCTTATCGTCGCACGCGATAAGCCTGTCGCTTCATGAACTAGCTTCTGCCCCCCATGTCCCAACGTGCGTGCCTCAGTAGCCGCCCCTATACGCCGACTTCGTTCATTCAAATACGGCGCAATGGCTTGATATTTCTGCTGTAGAATTGCAATTTGTTCTTCACTCGATCTTGCTTCCATCTGCCATACTTTACATACTCCTTATAAAATCGCAAATTATTCCTTTACAATGCCTTAGCAAATCTTAAAAAGTCCTTAAAAGCTAGAGGAGACTTCGTAAAGAGGTCGATTCCGGCTTTTCGTTCTAACAGAAACGAGGCGTACAAAATTGCTTCGTAGCTGCGTCAGGATAATAATAGAGGCAAGTAAAATTAAAGTTTTAGGAGATTGTTTGATGTTAAGTCCTGAGGCTATTGTAGAAGCTATCCCGCAAGCGTTGGATACTCTGGAAGTCCCCGGCGGTATGCCGAGCGGCAAAGTGCGCGATTTCTACGTGCTGCCCGATGGCAAACGTCGGGTGCTCATCACGACCGATCGGTTAAGTGTTTTTGACCATATGCTCGGTCTGGTACCCTATAAGGGTCAAGTCCTAAACCAACTTTCGGCATGGTGGTTTGAGCGGACTACTGACATTATTCCCAATCACTTTCTAAAAATGCCCGATCCCAATGTGACGATTGCCCGTGAAGCACGGCCTATTTTGTTGGCGGTCATTGTACGCGGCTATATCACTGGGATCACACCGACCAGTCTATGGACGCGCTACGAAGCGGGCGAACGTAATATTTATGGGTTAACGTTTCCCGATGGGTTGAAGAAGAATCAAGCTCTGCCACAACTTGTGGTCACACCGACGACCAAATCCACCGTTGGTCATGATGACCGGGCAGCTTTGAGCAATGCAGCGAATAGTGGTTATATTGATGCGAAAACGTGGGAACAGGTACAAGTGGCAGCATTAGCGCTGTACCAACGCGGGCAGGAAATCGCTGCACAAGGAGGATTGATTCTCGTCGATACTAAATATGAGTTTGGCTTCGATGAGGAATCAGGCGCATTGATGCTCATTGATGAACTCCATACGCCGGATAGCAGCCGCTATTGGAAGGCTGACTCCTACGCAAACCGTATTGAGCACGAGATCGAGCCG
Source organism: Chloroflexota bacterium (assembly GCA_040007395.1). GTDB lineage: Bacteria > Chloroflexota > Anaerolineae > Aggregatilineales > UBA2796 > DATGFK01. The sequence continues at coordinate 7,038 of JBDTVG010000231.1, read as the reverse complement.
GAAATTTTCGATAGGGAATTAGTCAGGTTGTGGTATGCTACTCAGAATCCTGATCAAGTACGCGAGGCAAATCAAGACTTGATTGTCCAGACCAGCCAACGCTATCAGCAAGTCTACGAAATGATCACGGGTGAAACGTTCCAACCAGCGCCCTACCCGCCACATGAGCGGATCGAAGCGGCATTGGCTCAATATGCGTAACGAAAGTCGGCAGCGTTTGAGCCATCCCAAAAACTGAGCGTTATCAGACCTTTTGTCCACAGTTGAGATGGAGCATAAGCCATGCCGCCGCTTTCAGATAAGATCGCTGTCGTTACAGGAGCCAGCCGGGGGGTTGGACGAGGAATCGCGCTTGGTTTGGGCGAAGCTGGCGCAACGGTCTATGTTACCGGGCGTACAGTACACGAAGGTACAGCACTTCTGCCGGGGACAATCCATCAGACTGCCGAGGAGGTAAGTCATCTGGGCGGCAAGGGTATTGCGATGGTTTGCGATCACCGCAACGATACCGAAGTTAAAACGGTCTTTGAGCAAATTTTGGCAGAGCAAGGGCATATTGATATTCTGGTGAATAATGCTTGGGGCGGTTATGAATACATGGTGGAAGGCAGCGAATTTACGTGGCCTAAATTCTTCTGGGAACAACCGCTGTGGCGATGGGATACGATGTTTCAGGCTGGGGTAAGAGCCGCCTACGTTGCCAGTCAGTTAGCGGCACCCAGTATGATCGCTCAGTCGCATGGTCTCATTGTCAACATTTCTTACTGGGCTGCCCAGAAATATATGGGCAATACCCCTTACGGAGTCGCGAAAGCGGCGACTGACAAACTGACCGCCGATATAGCGCATGAACTGCGTCCCTATAATGTAGCGGCATTGGCCTTGTATCCGGGATTGGTACGCACCGAGTCGATCATGCAAAACGCACAATTTCTCGATCTCAGCAATTCAGAATCGCCCCAGTTTAATGGGCGGGCTGTCGCAGCATTGGCGGCTGATCCTAAGATTATGGACAAATCCGGGCATGTATGTATTACCGCCGCACTAGCGTTGGAATATGGGTTTACAGACATTGACGGAAAGCAACCCCGCCCACTGACCCTAACCGAAGCATAATGGATATAAACGAAAATAGATAAAGGATGATATAAGCTAGCGTTAGCATGGTAAAACCAATCAACGGCAAGTAATAGCTCACCAACAAATCTTTTCACAAATAATACAAGTTTGTGAGGTTACTGCGCGTTTGTGCTGCGCTATAATCCGGTGTACGAATTGACCATAGATCTGGTAAAAGTGATTTTTGCGATTAACAGCACGATTGTATTGAACTCATGGCGAGATACTTTTATCAGCCAGCTTACCCCATTCGTAATTAAGGAGTCATCAACTCGATGAAACGAATCTTGGTCGTGGACGATGAAATTGGCGCACGGACTTTAATCGGCATTATGCTGGATCGGGGCGGTTTCGAGGTACTTAAGGCCAGCGACGGCAATCAAGCGTTGTCCATGCTTGCCGTTGAAAAGCCCGATCTGATCATTCTGGATGTGATGATGCCGGGGATGGATGGCTTTGAACTTTGCAAAAAAATCCGTGAGCAGCCTTTGACTAACCACCTACCTGTGCTGTTCCTCTCCACTCGCGGGGACGCAGAAAGCGTCATGCGTGGCATGGACGCTGGCGGAACTGACTATCTTCCCAAGCCAATTTTGCACCACGATCTGGTGGCGAAGGTACGGCGCTTGTTGGACATGAACCTAGATATGAATACAGTCGCCAGCTAACCCGCCCATGACTGCATTCACTTCACGGCGTTAACAATGTTGACCGGATGGCAGCCGCTAGTGCGCGTGACCGTTCCGGCGCATCGCCCACATAATCGGCTGCGTTTAACAGTCGCCGAACTTCGTCGGTAGGCAGATAGACGAGAATATCGCTATCCATACTAAGTGAGTCGATGAGGGGATTTGCCCCCCCCTCGGCAACGGTTTGCCATGCGGTCATGCTGTGATTACGCAAGACTGTGTGCATTTTCTGCCGATCCGCGCCCGCTTTTGCTAGTTCCATCAACAATCGTTCGGTTGCCGCAAAAGTCCCATAACGGGCTAAAGTACGCTGAACAGCGGCTTCATCAACCATTAGTCCGCCGATCAATTTTGTCGTGACACTGACCATTTCGTCCAGCGCTAAAAACAAAGTAGGCAGCACTTCGCGCCGATTGGCTGAGTCGTCTAGAGTCCGTTCAAGCAGCGAATGACTGGCATTATCCCACGTCACGCCGATTAGATGCGAAACCAACCGCCCCAAACTGTTAACCTTCTCGGCATTGATGGGATTGCGCTTGAAAGGCATTGCCGACGATCCAACCTGTCCTGCCGCGAATCCCTCTGACCATTCGCCAATCGGCGGCGATTGCAGTAGCCGCAGGTCAAAGGCGAACTTGTACAAGCTGCCTGCCAGCGAAGCTAGTGCTGCCGCAACCAGCCAATCTTGCTTGCGTGGATAGGTTTGTCCAGCAACGGCAAAGGCCGTCAGATCAAGCTGCTGCATCACCCGCGCTTCGAGTTCGGCGGGTGTAATGCCGCGCCCCTCAAGCAGTTGTTTGTACGAGGCTGACGTGCCGACTGCACCCTTGATCCCTTTGCCACGTATTCCTTGCTGAACACGCACTAGTTCGCCAAGATCAATAAGCAAATCTTGCCCGTACTGCGCCAACCGATAACCAATAGTGGTTGGTTCGGCGGGTTGCAAATGGGTGAAGGCCATTGTTGGCGTACCCGCCCACGTTTCGATCTGTTGGGCTAACTTGTCAAGTAGTTCACGCAATGCCGCGATCAATAGATCGAGCGATTCGCGGAGGCGCATCGCATCGGCGTTATCTTCGATGTCCATGCTGGTTGCGCCCAGATGGATGATCCCGCCACCCAACGAGCACTGCCCCGCGAAGACGTGAATTTCTGCCATCAGATCGTGGCGTAGAGTGCGCTCAGCTTCGTGCGCTGCCTCAATATCGACCTCGTTCACATGGGCGCGAAGATCAGAAACTTGTTCTGGCGTGACCAACCCAACCGTTGATTGTGCTTCCGCTAGCGCGACCCAGACTCGCCGCCAAGTCCGCCGCTTATGGGCTTCGCCCCACACGGCGCGCATGGCTGACGATCCATAACGCCAGCTAAACGGCGAGATAAACTGTTCGTGGGAAAATGTCTCGGTCAACGTTCAGATTCAGATTGTGGCACATGACGGCGGCGCAGTTCGGCGGCGACATCGTCGGGCGAAAAACCCATCTGCGCGATGAGTACGAGGCAGTGATAGGTCAGGTCAGCCAATTCGCTGATCAGTCGTTCGTTGCCCTGATGTTGAGCGGCGATAATCACTTCGATGGCTTCTTCGCCGACCTTTTTCGTGATCTCGTCCAAACCCGCATCAAACAGGCTGTTCGTATACGATCCAGCTTTCGGAGTCGTTTGGCGATCTTTGATCGTGGCAAAGACGCTGTTCAATGTATCGAAATTATCAGTCATGATTTATGAGTCCAGCTTTGATTGTGGCAAAGATTCTGTTCAGTCTGTCAAAATTATCGATCATGATTTATGTGTTCAAATCCTTCGCAGTTCGGTAAAAGCAAGAGACGGCTCCCGTGTGGCAAGCGGGGCCAGCCGGATCGACGCGCAGCAGTAGGGTATCGGCATCACAGTCTACGCGCAGTTCGACCACCTTCATAATATTGCCGGAAGTTGCGCCCTTGTGCCACAGTTCGCCCCGGCTGCGGCTCCAGAAATGCGCCTCGCCAGTTTGTTCGGTTAGGCGCAGCGCGTCGGCATTCATCCAAGCGACCATCAGCACAAGATTATTGGTCGCATCCTGTACCACCGCCGTAATCAGCCCCCGTTCATCCCAATGCAGCGCGTCAGAAGGAATCATAGGGTGACTCCGCCGTCAACCGTACCGGAACTTTATGCTTGTGCAAATAGCGTTTGACTTCACTCACGCTCAGATTGCGGTAATGGAACAAGCTTGCGGCAAGAGCCGCATCAGCTCTACCAATCGTCAGGGCTTCGTAAAAGTGTTCCACGCGACCCGCGCCGCCCGACGCAATGACCGGGATTGAGACAGTTCCGGCAATCGTCCATGTCAGGTCAAGTTGATAGCCAGCCCGTGTTCCATCGCGATCCATGCACGTCAGCAGGATCTCGCCAGCACCCAGACTTTCGACTTTTTGCGCCCATTCCACAGCGTCTAAGCCCGTTGGCACACGCCCGCCGTCTATATAGACTTCCCAGTGTCCATCAACCCATTTGGGATCGATGGCAACTACAATGCACTGGCTGCCGAAGCGTTCCGCGGCCTCAGTAATGAGGGTAGGTTGGCGCACCGCACGACTGTTGAGCGAGATTTTATCAGCTCCAGCTGAGAGAGTCGCGCTGATGTCCTCAACATTCCGCAGCCCGCCGCCAACACAGAACGGAATAAAGATCGCATCGCTAACCTTGCGTACCACGTCGAGGATAGTTTTGCGGCCTTCATAGCTAGCTGTAATGTCGAGCAGCACCAGTTCGTCGGCCCCTTCGCGATCATAGACCGCTGCCTGTTCGACAGGATCGCCTGCATCGGCGAGCGCAACAAAGTTTATGCCTTTGACGACCCGCCCATCCTTAATATCCAGACAGGGAATAATCCGTTTTGCCAGCATGGTTCTATCCGTTAATCCTGCGCAAGACGCAGCGCCTCGGCAAAGTCGATCAAGCCTTCGTAGAGCGCTGTACCGAGTACTGCCCCAGCGATACTGTGGCTGTCGTTCAGCGCGATAATATCCGCTAGCGAGGTAACTCCGCCTGACGCAATGACATTTAATCCAGTCGCGAGCGCTAAGGCTACAGTTGCGGTCACATTCACGCCGGAAAGCTCACCGTCGCGGCTGACATCGGTATACAGCGCATGACGCACACCCAGTGCCGCTACCTGCTGTCCTAGGTCAACAGGCGAAATGCCGGTTGCCTGCTGCCAACCGTGTGTCGTAACCTGTCCGTTGCGGGCATCTAGAGCAATCGCGACAGCCTCAGCATGATAATCTGAGATCACTTGGCTGATCAATTCTGGCTGTTCGACAGCCAATGTACCGAGGACGATCCGTGCTACACCCAGATCAAAGGCGCGGCGTACATCATCCAAACTACGTAACCCACCGCCAAACTGGATCGGTACACTGGGATTGCGCTCCGCTAGCTGACGCACAATGGCTTCGTTACCGTTCGCCGCTGCAAATGCGCCATCCAAATTTACCACATGCAGCCATTCTGCCCCCAACCCGATCCAACGATCAGCCACTGCTAATGGATCATCGCCATAGATCGTCTGTTGGGCGGGATCGCCTTGACGCAGCCGAACCACTTTGCCATTTCGCAGATCGAGCGCCGGGTAGAGCAGCACGCTTAAAGCTCCACGAAGTTTTTGAGCAACGTCAAACCAGCTCGCTGGCTTTTTTCTGGGTGAAACTGAGCGCCAAATATATTTCCCTGACCAACGACTGATGGAAACCCGATCCCGTAATCGGTAGTCGCCAGCACCATGTCATTACTGGCGGGCTTTGCATAGTAACTGTGGACAAAATAGGCATAGCTGCCCGTTGGGACTGATTTGAGCAGTGGGGACGATTCATCGTGGTCAAGCTGGTTCCAGCCCATGTGCGGGACTTTCGGGCCGTGCGGGGCAAAGCGCACAATCTCACCGTGCAGCAGTCCTAGCCCCTGATAATCGCCCATTTCGTAGCTGCGCTCGAAAAGCAATTGCATCCCCAGACAAATTCCCAAAATCGGAATACCACGTGCTGCATAGTCGTGCAGCGGCTCGACAAAACAGCGGTTTTGCAGTTGAGCCATACCCGCCGAATATGCCCCGACTCCCGGCAAAATGATCTTGTCAGCGTGTTCAAGATCGTCGGGCGTAGTGGCGATCTTCATCTCTACACCGAGATAAATCAGAGCATGAGCGACACTTCGTAGATTGGCAACTCCCGAATCGATTACAGCGATCATCAGCTAGCTCCCCCACAACCATGACGCTTACAGCCTTCACCCTGAATCCCTTTCCCAAAGGTGAGGGGTTAGAGCGAAGGCTATATCTTTATCTTTTAGTGCTTCTCGTCAGGGTCACGACCTGAAACAAGGTGATCTTGCAGTTCCTTGAGGCCGTCCCAATCGCCTTGTGCGGCAAAGGCGGCTTGTCTGGCCCAAGTGTGTAGGCTCGGCGCAAAACGGAGTCCTGCGGTTTCCAGTGCCCCGGATAGATCAGCTTCATTGGCTTCGGCAAGTTTGGCAAAGGTATCGATCCCTGCCGCCTTGAGCGCACTGGAGATTTTGGGGCCAATACCTTCGATCTTGGTCAAATCGTCGCTTGTACCTGCTGCGGCGGCTGGTGCGTCAGTAGCTTTGGTACGGGCCGCAGGTTTGGGCATGGCTGGTTTCTTGACAGGCGCGGCAGGACTACCACTCGCTTGGGCGATCTCAGCGGTTTGTGGCATGGGTTCGGGGCGCACCGCGATTTGCTTGCGACCACCACGAATCCACTCGAAGGTTACATAGCCTTCCTGAGTCGCATAGATTGTGTAGTCCCTGCCGATGCCAGTTCCCGGCCCCGGATAGAATTTATTCCCACGCTGACGAACAATGATGTTGCCAGAGATAACCAGTTCGCCGCCGAAGCGTTTTACGCCTAACCGCTTCGACTTGCTATCGCGACCATTGCGGCTCGAACCCGCCCCTTTTTTATGTGCCATTGTCTAAAAACTCCTCTTGATTTGTACAGTCATCATGCAATGCTTGGCTATATTACTACTCAGACGGGTATCGCCTGTGGGCAAGTTTCTATCTGAGTCATTGTCGATCATGAATCGTACAACTATACTTGGCTGAACGGTTAGCGTCAATGGCGTATAATTTTGGGGTGCGAGCAAAAGTTGTCAGGCGACTTGTGGCGGCACCGAGAAAGGCAAGTTAATCTCATGACTCAGAAAAGCAGCGCGGGCTTTAGCGAGTT
>JBDTVG010000230.1:0-7406 GCA_040007395.1 Chloroflexota bacterium | reverse complement strand
TGATTTTCTTGACCGGGTTAAACGGCTTTCGCCAGTCGAACACCTTCCAGGTCGAGGAGCTTGTCTCGCACGGCTACATCGTCGTGGGCATCGATCAGCCATACGCTGCTGCTGCCGTAGTTTTCCCCGACGGGCACCAGATAACCGGATTGACGAGAGATCAGATGCAGCCTTTCATCCAACAGAGCCTGAGTCCGGTCGAACCAGCACCAATGTTGAACGGCCAAGCTCTCGAGAAGGGTGTCATCCCGTATTTCGCGCAAGATGTCAGCTTCACCCTCGACCAGCTCACTGCTCTGGACAAAACTGAGCCGAACGGTATTCTGACCGGACGGCTAGACTTGCAACGGGTGGGTACTTTCGGGATTTCGTTGGGCGCTATGGTTGCCAGTGAAGCCTGTCACACGGACGCACGATTGCAGGCTTGTCTGATGATGGATGCTGCGATGCCTGCCGATGTCGTTCAGGCTGGATTACGGCAGCCAAGTATGTGGATCACCCGGGATGCCAACACAATGCGGCTCGAAAGACAGCGAGCAGGCGGTTGGTCAGAGGCGGATATCACCCAAACGCTGAGCACTATGCAGGCAGTGTTCAATGAAGAATCTGCTGGCGATGGATACTATGTGCAGGTCCCCGGTCTGTTCCACGTCAACTTTACCGACGCTCCGTACTTTACTCCGCTTGCGCCTCAACTGGGTTTCTCCGGACCGAATATTAACGCGCAGCGGGGGTTTGACATCATCAACGCTTATTCACTGGCGTTCTTCGACCAGCATTTGGAGGGTCGCCCGTCAGCGCTGCTTGATGGGCCGTCAAAACAATATCCTGAAGTGCTTTTCGAAACTCGCGCTAGTGCCGCAATTGTTGTGGCAGTGTCCACATGAACCAAAATCATCTATTACCACCATCCGTTGATGAGGAAACCTCAAATGCAGTCGCTTTGCGGAGCAGATCACCGCTGCAGTTCTTCTTGTTAGTTTTCGCTCTTATTATTCCATTCTGGTTGATCGGTGCCGTAACCGGACTCCAGTTGTTACCGGGCGTTCCAGTGGCAGCGCTCGCGGCCTGCTGCCCGATGATAGCGGCCTTGATTCTTGTTTACCGAGAGAACAAGACTGCGAGCGTGATCGCCCTACTGAAGCGATCGTTCGATTTCAAGCGGATCAAATCGAAGGTGTGCTACTTGCCGATCCTGCTGCTGATGCCGGTAGTGGGCGTGTTGTCATTTGGCGTGTTGCGCCTGACCGGAACACCAGTTCCAGCCCCACAGATCGCGTTTCTGCCGACGCTGCTCCTGTGCGCTGTGTCCTTCATTCTCGCCCTGGGAGAGGAACTGGGTTGGTCCGGATACGCCATCAACCCGATGCAGGATCGCTGGGGCGCGCTCCGGGCCAGCCTCATCCTGGGATCGGTTTGGGCCGTCTGGCACTACATAGCGTTGGCACAGGCTGACCGTTCGGTGGCGTGGATCGCCTGGTGGTCACTCTACACCGTTGCGGCGCGTGTGATTATCGTCTGGCTTTACAACAATACCGGCGAGAGCGTCTTCGCGGCGGCGCTCTTTCACATGATGCTCAACGTCGTCTGGCAACTGTTTCCGATCAATGGCTTGTACTTCGATCCGCGCGTCACTGGCTTGATCTTGGCTTTGGTGGTGGTCATTATCATAGTCGTTTGGGAGCCGCGAACGTTGGCTCGATATAGATATGCTAACCCAGTGTCACAATCAGACTGACCAGTCCCACTTTGATTGTGGACGCACAGCGTGCATGTTTTGCTGTTCCGTCACGACTTCTGCGTCGAACAAGGCATCGTCGGAAACAGCAACGAGCAAGAACGCCTGACAACAACCGATAACATCCGTGAACGAATAGTGCCCTTGAGCGTGTTAACTCTGATCGACTATTCGTGCCGTTTCGGGGAATAGTCGATCTATATTCGTAGGTAGGTATAGCCCGCTAGATTCCACCAATATCCGATAAATACCAGCTAATAGACCAAGGTTGGCAGTCCATCATTTTGTCCAGCGCCTCGTTCGTGCTGTCATGGTGTTTCCCACTGCTCATCCCATTGGTTTGAATAACCGTCGTGGGCAACTGTGAAAGCGGGCAAGATAGCGAATTCCTCCCGATTCCGTTGCCTGTTGTCCAATTGCTTAATTGAGCATGGTAGATACCGTTGTGCTATGATCCGCGGTGGTCTCTTCGTGATGGTCTACTACCACCAGCCGTCGCCCCGAAGCATGGGGGTGGGCAGCATCGGAGTGGGCCTGCGCGATAGCATCGACGGAATAGACGCGGTCAACGACCGGTCGAAGACGACCTGATCCAACTTCAGTCGCCAGCCACTCGAGGTTACGCCTCGACGGACCCACGCTGATAATCCCGATTCTCGGACTCTTCAGAATTGCCCCAGGCAGCATCCTGAGCCAGGCATCCCCGACTGTGCACAGTATCCTGCCGCCGGATGCGATGAGCGGCCGGTATGCGAGCGTATCAGTGCCGACAAGATCGAGCATAGCTGCGAAGCGTCCCGGAATGTCAGCCGGCTTCGTCACGGAGTAGTCGTAGATCTCCTGCGCTCCTAGATCGCGACAAAGCGACACATTGCTCGGGCCACATACGGCAACCGGTACTGCCCCCAGAATCCGTGCGATCTGGATCGCGGCGATGCCCACGCCACCGCCCGCGCCGACAATGAGAACACGATCCCCAACCGAAACATGCAGTGAATCGCGAAGACAAGCGAGGGCAGTCAGCCCTGAGAGCGGAAGTGCTCCCAGGGCAGGCTCAAGAACAGGTATTGGCAGCACGGCGTATTTCTCACGGGACACCGTCACGAATTCGGCGACGGTACCACGTCGACGACTCGGTTCAACCCCAATGCAGCCAAATACCACCGCTCCAATCTCGGTATCGGTTACCACGGCCCCGACTTCGTCCACGGTTCCCACAAAATCGACGCCGGTACCCTTCGGGAATCCGAACCCGTGGAGTCGCACAGTGCCGGCTCGATATACGAGGTCTAGCCGATGAATTCCGACAGCTGCTACCCTGACCCGGATCTCGTTAGCCCGTGCGTGCTCAACGGGAACAGATTCGCGAACCAAGACATCAGGGGTGCCATATCGGTGATACTGAACTGCCCAACTGCTCGCCGTCATCCCGTGTGCATTCATTATCTCGTCTCCTTACGGTTTGTGATATTTGTTCCTGCGTCAGACACTGGATAGGTTTGAAGATCCAAGTAGAACATCGACTAGGTTCGTGAAATACTTCTCCCGCTCCCCTTCATCGGAGAAATCGATCCCCACCGAACCCGGCCCATAAGAGATCAGAAGTAAAGGATAGATCGTCGCCGAGGCCAAGGTGATCGCATCATGTTTCGCCTTGATCGGGTCGTGTTCTTTCCGCGCCCGCAGGATCAGACGTGTCAGTGCGCTGATATTTTCGGCGATGATTTTCGAAAAAGGAGTTGCGGTTTGAGGGTCGCCTGAGAGGGCCAGAAAGAGGATATTTCTCTCCAGAGTCGGGTGATCTAACACAAAACGCGCTGCCCGGCGACAGTAGCCCAACAAAGCCTCTCGCGGATTGTCCTCATCGTCGATGCCGGTTATGATCGGGCGCGCGCCTTCAAAATAGTGCTCAAGGATGCGTAGGCGTAACTGATCGAGCGAGCCAAAATAGTAGTTAATCGCAGAGAGATTGGAGATCTCGGCCCGTTCCAATATCTCCCGGGTGCGCAACGCATCGGCTCCCTTTTCGGCTATCAATGCCAAGGAGGCATCGAGGATCCTTGTCGCAGTATCCTGTTTATGTTGTTTGGTCATAACTTTATGTCCTACCGATGATGATTAGCCTTTTGATCTGAAATGGCTTGCCGATCATGGGTTCAAGTTCTTTCGTCACAGGTACACGGCTATTGCAACTGAACTGCTAGACATAAATCTTGGGCGCATGTTCAACCGTGTTCATGGTTTTCAAGAATGCTGTTACGAGGAACTTTGGCTTATAGACGATCTTCCGCGCATTCTGGGGACATCGCTTTACGCAGGAAAAACAATGAAAACACCGCCGCTCATCGATCCGAAACGTGTGCGGATCGATGGCACCCATGGGACACATCCTTGCGCAAATTCCACATTGATTACACACCTGCATGTTCGCAAACGGCGTTCGTGTGAATCGCTTGGTGCTCTCGTTTCGAGCGCCCAATTTTTTCAAAGGGTTGAAGATTAGACTCATGAAATGGGGCGGCTCAAGCTCAACCGCGATCTCATGCCAATCACTGGCATTTTGTGCCTTCTTCAGAATGAGTTGCCCAAACTGCTCGGCCTTCAATCGGTCTTGCGCATTGGGGCGGCCCTTTGCGATGGCTATCTCGTCGGTGGAAAGCGTATGTTCGCCGATGAACGAAGCGGCTCCTACAACGATGCAATCCGATTTTTTGACCAGCCTGTACAGGTCCGGCAATGCCGTCCCTTCGTCCAGATTCCCGTAGACCGTGAGCAGAACCACCGGCTTTCCCTCGCCTTTTAATGCCGTGAAATAGGGAATTAGTATTCGGGGGATTCCCTTCCCATAGACCGGGATTCCTATCAGGACGATATCCCCAACCAGGCGAGACGGCACCTCGATCCGGGCTTGCGGCCTGGTTAAGTTGATCTGCTGCTTGGCGGCAATGTTCATGCCTTTGAGGACCGATTGGATGACCTTGTGGGTTGTTCCGGTCGGAGAGTAGTAAATCACCGTGGCGGTATGAATTTCCATTTGCGATTTCCTCGTCCCATAGAGGCAGCGGCAAACCAAAACCGTCCGATCTGCCCCGTTGCAGCTCAATGGGTCTTATGTTACGCCTATTGAGCTATTTAATGCATTTGCATTGATAATACACCTGCATTAAATCGTTGTCAAGATCAATCAGAAGCTCGTGTAGTTCGGAAAAACCTTGTCCGTGCTGATGGTAAGCGGTCAAGCGGCTCGTCGAAAGTAATCATGGAGGAGTCCTCCCAGGCTGTCGCGCCTCCCAATCGGACCGTCACTCACAGAGTTTGGTGAGGCCATCGGAATATTCTGGTTGAGGCCTTGATGCGGCCGTGAGTGATTGTAAAACTCGATATACGCATCCAAAACATGCTTCAGGTGACGCTGGTCGAGGATGAGCAGCTGGTCAAGACATTCCGTTCGAACCGACCGAACCCAGCGCTCAGCAAAGGCGTTGGCCTGCGGCGTCCGTGGCGGGGTGAACACGATTTCCATCTTTTCAGCTGCAAACACGCTGTCAAAGGCGGTACTGAACTTGGTGTCATTATCGTGGATCAGAAAGTGCAGCGGTTGAGCGCCCGGTCGATCAGTTTGCAGTTGCCAGGTGAGCTGTCTGGCTTGCTGGGCTACCCAGACTGAATTGGGATGTTCGCTGATGCCTGCCAGATAGACGCGGCGGGTACCCAGCTCGATGAAGAATAGTACGTACAGCGTCTGCAGCCAGACCGTTTCGACGGTAAAGAAATCGCAGGCCAGCATATACGGTTTGTAATGGTTCAGGAAGGTTCGCCAGGAACTCGCTCCATGCTGCGGTGAGGGAGGCAAGTGGCGGCGTTTCATCACATTGCGTACGGTCTTGGGGTCGAGCCTAAACCCCAGCTTGACCAACTCACCATGGATCCGCTCACTGCCCCAACGTGGGTTCTCGTTGACCAGCCGCACAATCCAGCGCTCGATCTCCGGATCGACCCGTGGACGGCCACTTTTGTTGGTCTGCTTGAAGGTCCACTTACGGCGCACCAATTCGCGTTGCCACTTGAGCACCGTATCGGGCTTGAATAGAAGCATTGTTGCCGTTAGCCGCTCGCGCCAATCGGTCGTGCCCGCTTGCAACCGTGCTGTCAGCGCCACCAACGGTAGCTTTTCCCAGCGCTCCAGAACTGGACCTCGCTGCTGCCGGCGTTCCACAATCCGCAATTGCTGCCTCAGCAGCAGGATCTCGAGATCCTTTTCTCGATCACCCATCCGACGAACCAACGCCACATCCACCACGAACGACCAAAAGCAGAGCAACCAATGAAAGATCACGAGTGCCTCACAGTGAAGTATGCTTCAAGCGCTGATCACCAAGAATACCCTCTTTCGTGAAACCGGATAGATGCTGGTTGCAAGGGCGGTTTGTGTGCAATTGGTGCCCTAAAAATGGCGCGGATAGAGTTTTTCCGTACTACACCATTTCTACCGCCGATGGACCTGTGCGATGTCGCCCAATCTTGGGGGGAATACAAAACGACTACTACCGCGACGCCGCCTAACTAAACCTGGCATCTGGATGTATTTTTTGGGAGTACGGGGTCTGTAGTCGTCCCATTTTAAGCGGTATTATTCACGATCACTATCGCGCTGCCTAGTGCCCAAGCTTACAAGATGTGGTTTCTTGACCATACGAGTAGTCCGCCACCGAGTCGTAGAAAGTGTTTGTATCATTACGGAGTGTTTGCATCGAATTGTCCTCATTCTCGTTAATCTGTTGGTACCGCACAAACAAAAACGCCTTACATCCCTTGGAACAAGGACGAAAGGCGCAGCTTCCGCGGTACCACCTTGAATTCCCCTCACGCGGTGTGAGGGACTCTCGACGCTGTAACGGGCAAAACCCAGATACGCTTACTCAGCTTGGATCGCTTAATGTGTGAGCCTTCGGCGTACCAACTCAGGAACTACGTTCGGCGGGGCTAATCGAGCAGACCTTGCAGCCGGGGATCTGCTTCTCTATACGACGCTTACCGCTTACTCTTTTCCGTCATCGTTGATGGGGAGGCAGGATAGCACCCGCTGTTTGGGTCGTCAATGGATTTGTGATGATCCTCTCATCTTGACAGGGGTTTTGGCCTTGATGCTGCCATCGACTGCTGCGTATGACAAATGTCATTCCGAAGTCATGAAGGTTTGTCATCGCTGAGTCATGACCGTTCTTTCTATTCACCCTGCCCCTAAAACCGTACACTGCAACTATCAAATTAAGCATACGGGCACGGTGTAGAGAAAAGGACGGAATGGCTTAGGCCATGCGAATGATGAAACTTCTCAAGAAAATCCTCAAAATTGTCGGTATTGGTGTAGTACTATTGATAGTCGCCGCCACAGGCGTGTACTATGTCGCCGCACGCCGTTCACTCGTCCCGGACAACATTAATATGAGTTCGGTGGGCATGGACGATATGCCCGGTATGGATATGGGCAGTATGGCGATGGGAACCCCCGATGCGTCAGCGATCCCTATCACCAAGCTGGTTGAGCCAGACAACACGACTGCGCCAGTCAAATCCTTCAAACTGACCACCCAGACCGTTAGCCTTGATCTGGGCAACGGCAAAAAGGTCGATGCTTACAGCTTCAATGGGACAGTGCCGGGGCCGG